>CALMNV010000173.1 GCA_937873285.1 uncultured Intrasporangium sp.
GCTCCCCTCGGCCCGGATCACACCCTCACCGAAGCGCTCCCGGATCAGCCGCAGCACCGGCGTGCCCGGCTCCACGACCTCACGGGCCACCCGATCGGCGTCGACCACCTCGGCGCCCAGCTCGCCCAGCCGGCGGGCCACGGTGGACTTGCCGGACCCGATGCCGCCCGTCACCCCGACCCGGAGCACGCGCAGCCCCGGTCAGTCGGCGAGCCGCGGCGGGAAGCCCCCCGTCGCGACCGGCCCCCACGCCGTCGGGGTGATCCGCAGCAGCGACTTGCCCTGGGAGCGCATAGCCGCTCGGTACTCGTCCCAGTCGGGGTGCTCGCCCGCGATCGCGCGGTAGTAGTCCACGAGCGGCTCCAGCGCCTCCGGCAGGTCGAGGACCTCACACACCCCGTCGACCTGCACCCACGGCCCCCCGAAGTCGTCGGAGAGCACCACGACGCTGACCTCGGGCCGGCGCCGGGCGTTCGCCGCCTTCGCCCGCTCGGGGTAGGTCGAGATGACGATGCGCCCCTGCTCGTCGACTCCTCCGGTCACGGGCGACGCCTGCGGCCGACCGGAGGCACGGGTGGTCAGCAGCACCAGGTGGTGGCGCGGCCGGACGAAGTCGAGCAGAGCGGCGCGGTCGACGTCGGTGGTGGTGGCTATGGTTCGCGGCACGGGCCTGAGTCTGCCACGCGGCTGGTCAGGCGTCCTTGAGCAGCTGCACCGCCCGGACCGGGAAGTCCGTGACCACCCCGTCCACGCCGACGTCCTTCATTCGCAGCAGGTCGCTCGGATCGTTGACCGTCCACGGCAGCACGCCGAGACCCAGCTCGTGGGCGCGGTCGACGAGCAGCTCGTCGACCGAGGTGTGGTGCGGCGAAACGACCTGCGCGCCGGCGGCGGCGGCGGCGGACGGCAGGTCTGCGCCGTGCTCCTCCCACCGGACGCTGCCGAGCCACGCGCTGTTCGGGGCGTAGGTCAGCCCGTCGATGGCCAGGGCGGAGCGCCGCAGCGCCGGGTCGAGCTCGCGTGCCAGCTCGAGCACCGCCCAGTCGAACGAGTGGACGTAGCAGCGCTCCTCGATGCCCGCGTCGTGGATGGCGGCCAGGACGCTGTCGACGAGCAGCTCGCGGTTGCCGACCTCCCGCTCGTCACGCGGGTCGACCTTGATCTCGATGGTCCACCAGGCGCGAGCCGCCGGCTCGGCGCAGGCGTCGAGCACCTCGGTCAGCGTCGACATCCGGGTGCCGGGGAGCACCCGCTGGTCGGGCAGGTCGGGGCGCGCCAAAGAGCCGACGTCGACGGTGCGCAGCTCGGCCATCGTCAGGTGGTCCAGGCGGGCGCCGAGCAGGGCAGGATCGGTCGGGATGCACTTGTCCGGCCGCAGCGTCTTGTCGTGCCAGACGACGACCTGTCCGTCGGCCGTGAGCCGGGTGTCGAGCTCGAAGCCGGTCAGCCCGGCCTCGACTCCTGCAAGGAAGCCGGGGATGGTGTTCTCCGGGGCGAGGCGGCCGCCGCCGCGGTGACCCTGGACATCACGCACGCCCTTGGCTGGGCGTCGTGGTGCTGCTTCGACCTGGGTGGGCACGAAGCGTCTCTCCTGTCTGCGCGTCGAAGACGTGCGCATCTGCATAGCTCGGCCGGACGCGCACGACGTCACCGACCGTCAGGTGGGTTCGCTTGTCGAGGCGGACCGTCACGCGCTCGACGTCGGGTCCTGCGTCCACGGGCCGGCCGTAGACGAAGGACTCCGAGCCGAGCGACTCGACGAGCTCCACACTCAGGGCGAGGGATTCGGCGGGACTGCTGTCGGCGAGGTGCCAGGCCTCCGGCCGGAACCCCATGATCACGCTGCCCTGGGCCCGCGCAGCGACGCTGCGGTCGAGGGGCACCTGGACACCATGCACAGCAGCGACGCCTTCACGGACCGGGGCCTTCACGAGGGTGATGGCCGGCGACCCGATGAAGGAGGCAACAAAGGTGTTGATGGGCTCATCATACAGCCGCTCGGGGGTGTCCACCTGCTGCAACGTGCCGTCCCGCAGCACCGCGACCCGGTGGCCCATCGTCATCGCCTCCACCTGGTCGTGGGTGACGTAGACGGTCGTGATGCCGAGCCGACGCTGCAGCCCCGCGATCTGCGACCTCGTCGACACGCGCAGCTTGGCGTCGAGGTTGGACAACGGCTCGTCCATGCAGAAGACCTTGGGCTGGCGCACGATGGCCCGGCCCATGGCCACCCGTTGGCGCTGCCCTCCGGACATCGAGCCGGGCTTGCGCCCGAGCAGCTCCTCGAGCTGGAGGATCTTGGCGGCCTCCGCCACCCTGGCACGCGTCTCGGCCTTGCTCACCTTGGCGTTGTCGAGCGCGAACGCCATGTTCTCGGCCGCTGTCATGTTGGGGTACAGCGCGTAGCTCTGGAACACCATCGCGACGTCTCGGTCGCGGGGCCGCACCCCCTTCTGGTCGTGCCCGTCGATGAGGATGCGGCCGCCGTCGATCGGCTCCAGGCCGGCGAGCATCCGCAGGGTCGTCGACTTCCCGCAGCCCGAGGGACCGACGAGGACGAGGAACTCGCCGTCCGCGATGTCGAGCGTCACCGCGTCGACCGCCGGCCGCTCGGAGGCGGAGAACCGGCGGGTCGCCTCGTCGAAGTAGACCGTTGCCATGCGTGGACTCCTGGTGCGTTGGAGGGCGCCGTATGCCGCCGGGCGCGGCGTGCGCGAGCCGGCCCGGCGGCATACGGCGGATCGTCAGAGCTTGGGCTTGATCTGGGCGTCGATGACCCGCTGGGTCTCCGCGTCAAGGGCCTTGAAGACCGTGGCGACGTCCTGGCCCTGAGCGACCTGGTCGAGCGCCTTGCCGATGCGGGCGCCCCCGCCAGGGACGAAGACGCGAGCGTTGTCCTGCGACCGGGTGAAGGGCAGCTGGTCGATCGCGGTCTTGGCGTTGGGGTTCTTCTGCAGGAACGCCTTCTCCTCCGGCAGCTCGACCGCCGACTTGCGCACCGGCATGTAGCCCGTCGCCTGGGTGAAGGTCACGGTGTTCTGCGCGTTGGTGAGGAACTCGGCGAACTTCAGGGCGTTCTGCTTCCGGGCGTCGGTGATCCCGGCCGGGATGCCCACTCCAGCGCCGCCCGTGGGGCAGTTGTTCGTGCCCGGCAGGAACGCGGTGCCGACCTCGAACTTGGCGTCCTTGGAGATGCCGCCCAGCGAGCCCGTGGACTCGAGGATGCAGGCGGCGAGCCCCGCGCTGAAGTCGGTGGCCGGCGCCTTGTTGAACCGCACGATGCCGCCCTTGGCGAGGTCCTGGAGGAACTGGCCCGCCTCGACCGTCTTGGGGTCGGAGAAGGTCGGCGTCCACTCCTTGGAGTAGGCCCCGCCGAAGTCCCACGCCATGTTCTGGAAGTACCAGTCGAGGTAGTTGGTGCCGTCGGCGAGCTCGAAGGCCGTCTTGTCCGCACCGGCGACGGCCTTGAGCTTGGTGCTCCAGGCCTTGAACTCCTGCCAGTTCTTGGGACCACGGTCGGGCAGACCGGCCGCGCGCCACATCTCCTTGTTGTAGTAGAAGAGCGGCGTGGACCGCGCGTAGGGCAGGGCGTAGTGCTTGCCGCCGAAGTCATAGTCCTTGTAGAGGGCGTCGACGTAGTCGCCGACCTTGATGCCGGCCGCCGAGATCAGGTCGTCGAGCGGCGTCAGCTGCTTGTTGAGCGCGAAGTTGAACCACGTGACGTCGGAGACGACCACGACGTCGGGCAGCTGCCCGCCGGCAAGGGCGGCGTTGAACTTCTGCGCCACCTCCTCGTAGTTCTTGCCGGCGTCGACGAGCTTGACCTTGATGCCGGAGTTGGCGGCCTCGAAGTCGGCGATGAGCTTCTGCTCGACCGTCTTGGA
>CALMNV010000174.1 GCA_937873285.1 uncultured Intrasporangium sp.
CGCCGCTTCGCCGACATCGCCCGGCAGGAGTACGTCGCCGTCGGCATCCGCGCCGCCCTGCACCCCACGCTCGACCTCGCGACCGAGCCTCGCTGGGCGCGCCAGGCCGGGACGTTCGGTCAGGACCCCGACCTCGTCACCGAGCTGGGCGTCGCCTATCTTCTTGGATTGCAAGGCGACTCGATCGGACCGGGCAGTGTTGCTTGCACCAGCAAGCACTTTCCCGGAGGCGGCCCGCAGAAGGACGGCGAGGACGCCCATTTCCCCTACGGGCGGGAGCAGGTCTATCCCGGCGGGCGCTTCGCCGACCACCTCAAGCCGTTCCCGCCGATCATCGCGGCGGGCACCGCCGGCATCATGCCCTACTACGGTATGCCGGTCGGCCTCGTCGTCGACGGTGAGGCGATCGAGCCCGTCGGCTTCGGCTACAACAAGCAGGTCGTGACGGGACTGCTCCGCGAGCGGCTCGGCTACGACGGGGTCGTGGTCACCGACTGGGAGCTCGTCAACGACAACCACGTCGGCGACCAGGTGCTCCCGGCGCGCGCGTGGGGCGTCGAGCACCTCGACCCGCACGGGCGGATGGAGCGCATCCTCGAGGCCGGCGCCGACCAGCTCGGCGGTGAGGAGTGCGTCGAGATCCTGCTCGACCTCGTCAAGCAGGGCCGCGTCGCGGAGGCGCGCATCGACGAGTCCGCCCGCCGCATCCTCGCCGTGAAGTTCCGACTCGGCCTCTTCGACGACCCCTACGTCGACGAGGACGTGGCGGCCGCGACCGTGGGACGCGACGACTTCCGCAAGGAGGGGTATGCCGCCCAGGCGCGTTCGGTGACCGTGCTGCACAACGAGGGTGGCCGGCTTCCGCTGGAGCGGGGGCTGCGGATCTACGCCGAGGGCCTCTCCCCACAGGCGGTCGCCAGGCACGGCTGCCGTGCCGAGCGACCCGAGGACGCCGACGTGGCGATCGTGCGGCTCGCCGCGCCCTTCGAGCCACGCGCCGACCTGTTCCTCGAGTCGTGGTTCCACCAGGGCTCGCTGGACTTCCCGCCCGGCCTCATCGCCCGTCTCGAGCGCGTCGCCGCGGCGTGCCCCCTCGTCATCGACGTCACGCTCGACCGGCCGGCCGTCCTGACGCGGCTGCTCCGCTTCGCCTCGGCGGTGGTCGGCAGCTACGGCAGCAGCGACGACGCGCTGCTCGATGCCGTCACCAACACCATCCCACCCGTGGGCCGGCTGCCGTTCGACCTGCCGCGCTCCATGGACCAGGTGCGGGCGCACGACGAGGACGTGCCGGGCTATGACGACCCGCTCTATCGCTTCGGCCACGGGCTGGCCCTCTGACCCCGCCGGCAGTCAGCGAGCAGGCCGCGGTGCCCGGCTGCCCGCGTCGTCAGCGGACCCAGACGTACTCGACCTCGGGACGGCCGGCACCGGCATACCGCGAGCGCCGCACCGCCACGAGGGTGTCGCACAGGTGCTCCAGGTAGCGCCGCGCGGTCACCCGGCTGACCCCGAGGGCCTCTCCGACCTCCGAGGCGGACCGGCCCCCGTCGGCCTCGCGCAGCGCCCGGGCGACACGCACGAGCAGCTCCTCGCCCATCCCCTTCGGCAGCCGGCTCTCCCCGGCCACCCGGGCCCCGGCGAACACCTCGTCGACCTCGGCCTGCGTCCCCACCTGCTGCGCCGCCACGAGCTGGTCCCGGTAGGCCCGATAGGCGAGCAGCCGGTCGCGCAGCGTCGCGAAGACGAAGGGCTTGAGCACGTACTGCACGATCCCGAGCGACACCGCCCCGCGCACCACGTCGAGGTCGCGCGCCGACGTCACGGCGATCACGTCGGCCGGGTGCCCCGCGGCGCGCATGGCCCGCACCACCTCGAGGCCGTGCCGGTCGGGCAGGTTCATGTCGAGCAGCACGACGTCGACCGCTCTGTCCTGCAAGGCTCTCAGGGCCGCCCGGGTGGTGCCGACGGTGCCCACGACCTCGAACCCCGCCACCCTCGAGACGTATGCCGTGTGCGCCTCCGCCGCGACAGGCTCGTCCTCGACCACGAGCACGCGCAGCGGCCCCGCGTCCGGCGGCTGCCCGCTCACCGACGGCCACCCATCGGCAGCCGGACGGTGAAGGTGGCGCCCGGGGGCCC
>CALMNV010000175.1 GCA_937873285.1 uncultured Intrasporangium sp.
ATAGGCGAAGCCGACCTGCTCGAAGCGCACGGTGATCGGCCCGCGGGGCAGCACCACGCCGTCCGGCCCCGGGTCCGCCACGTCGGCGCGGGTGTCGAGGATGCCGATGACACGGCGCCAGCCGGCGACGGCGTTCTGCATCTCGTTGAGGATCTCGGTCGCCTGCTGCACCGGCTGGGTGAACAGGTTGACGAGGAAGAGGAAGGCGAGCAGCTCGCCGAGCGTGATCGACCCGCGGACCGCCAGGAGGGTGCCCACGACGAGCACCACCGCCGTCGTCAGCCCCGAGATGAGCTGGCCGGACGTGAAGGCGAGCACGGAGCGGGCCTGCGCCGAGATGGCGGCCCGGCGGTGCTCCTCGACGGCCCGGTCGATCCGCTCCGCGGTGCGCTCCTCCACGCCGTAGGCGCGGATCATCTGGGCGCCGACGACCGACTCGGACACGGCCGCGAGCAGGTCACCGACCCGCTCCCGGACGCGGGTGTAGGCCCGGCCGACGATGCCCTGCAGGCGGCGGAGCACGAAGTAGAGCGGCACGAAGCAGACCCAGACCACCAGGGCGAGCACCGGGCTGTAGACCAGCATGAGCGTCGAGGCGAGGGTGACCTGCGCGAGGTTGACCAGCAGCATCAGCCCGCCGAACTGCACGAAGGTCGAGATCGTGTCCACGTCGGAGGTCACGCGCGAGACGAGCGAGCCGCGGCGTTCGGCGTTCTGGGTGAGCATGGCCAGGTCGTGGATGTGGCGGAACGCCTTGAGCCGCAGCGTCGCCAGGCCGTTCTCCGACGTGCGGAACAGCCGGACGTTGACGAGATAGGCGGACAAGGCGGTCACGGCGACCCCGGCCAGGGCCAGGGCCACGTAGCCCAGCACGATGTCGACGTCCACCCCACCCGGCGCGAGCAGGCCGTCGTCGGTGGTGCGCTGCACGACGAACGGCACGAGCACCCGGCCGAGCGTCGACAGCGCCGCGAGGGCGAGCGTGACCCAGATGCCGGTGCGCAGCTCGGGAGAGAGCGCCACGCCGCGCTTCAGGGTCTGCCACGTGCTCAGCTCCCGTCCCGAGGCGATGCCGTGGTGCTCCACCGGAGGTGTGAAGCGCATGCTCACCGCGCCACCTGCTGCTCCTCGTCGGCCGCGATGGCGGCCCGCTCGGCAGCCCCCCGGGCGTATGCCGTGACGAGCCGCTCGTAGCCCGCGCACCGGCCGAGCAGCTGCTCGTGCGTGCCCTTGTCGACCATCCGCCCCCCCTCGAGGTAGACCACTTCGTCGGCGAGCAGGATCGTCGCCATCCGATGGGCGATGACCAGCACCGTCGTGCCCCCGCTCGTCTCCTTCAGCCGAGCGAGGATCTCCTGCTCGATGCTCGGGTCGACGGCCGAGGTGGCGTCGTCGAGCACGAGCAGCCGGGGCTCGCGGATGACCGCCCGCGCCAGGGCGATCCGCTGGCGCTGGCCCCCGGACAGGCTGGCCGCGCGCTCCCCCACCCGGGTGTCGAGCCCTTGCGGCAGCCGGCTGACGAAGGTCGCACCCGAGGCGATCTGCAGGGCCCGCCAGACCCGCTCGTCGGGGTGCTCGGTGCCGAGGGTGATGTTGCCGCGGACCGTGTCGTCGAAGAGGAACGTCGCCTGCGGCACGAGCGCCGCCACCGCGGACACCCCCCCGCGACGCACCTCCCGCAGGTCGATCCCGTCGACGAGCACCGAGCCGGTCTGCGGGTCGACGAGACGCAGCATCAGGTTGGCCAGCGTCGACTTCCCGCTTCCCGTGGGGCCGACGACGGCGACGGTCGAGCCCGCCGCCACGGCGAGGGACACGTTGCGGACGGCCGGGTTGTGCTCCGTGCGGCCGTCCTCGGTCGCGACCTCGTAGGCATACGTCACCCCGTCGGCCTCCACCGCGCTGGGCCCGGTGCTCGGCAGCGACCGGTCGCCGTGGGACAGCGACCCCGTCGCGTCGAGGACCGCACCGATCCGGTGCCACCCGACGACCGAGCGCGGCAGCTCCGCCAGGACCCAGCCGAGGGCCCGCACCGGGAACGCGGTGATGGAGAAGAGATAGGCGATCTGGACGACCTCCGCGGCGGTGATCAGGCCGCTTCGGACCCGGAGCGTGCCGACGACGAGGACCGCGAGCGTGCCGAGGGTCGGGATCGCCTCGATGACGGGGTCGAAGCGGCCGCGGGTGCGCCCCACCTCGATGTTCGCGTCGCGCAGCTCGTCGGTGACGGCCCGGAACCGCTCGCTCTCGTGGTCCTCGCGGCCGAGCGACTTGACGATGAGCGCCGCCTCGAAGCTCTCGTGCGCCACCTCGGACACGTCGGCCCGCAGCTGCTGGGCACGGGTCGCCCGCGGCGACATGGCCCGCTGAAAGGCCAGGTTGGCGATGAAGAGCGCGGGGAACACCGTGAGGCCGACGACCCCGAGGAGCGGGTCGACCAGGAACATCTGCACGACCCCGAAGACGATCATGACGACGACCCCGAGAGCCATCGGCAGCGGCGCGAAGATGTTCCAGGTCGCCTCCACGTCGGCATTGGCGTTGGACAGCAGCTGCCCGGACGGATGTCGGTGGTGCCAGCTGAGCGGCAGCCGCAGATACTGGCGGGTGACCTCGCGCCGGTAGGTCGCGCCGAGATTGTACATGGCCACACCGCCGGCCAGGCGCCGGGTGATGACCCCGGCCACGTTGACGAGCACGACGACGGCGAGCGTGCCGCCGATGACCCACAGCTGGCCGGGCGTCACCTGTCGGGCGGCGATGGCGGGTGAGACAGCCGTGGCGACCACGTGGCCGATGGCCCACGCGGTGAGGCTCGTCATGATGCCGTAGACGGTCGCGCCGAGGACGGCGAGCGAGAACCACCGCGGCTCGCTCCGGACGCCCCGACCGATGACGGCCAGACCCTCCCGCAGGGTCGAGGTGGTCGGGACGTTCACGGCGTGGGACTCCCCTGGTGACGTGCTCTGTGGTCGAACCTCGACCCTCTCACGCCGGGCCGACACGGTCGGCACCGCTCCGCCGCGTCCAGAGCCACGCGGCGTCGGCGGTTCCGGCGTCGGCCCGCCCCATGACCCGCCGGAAGCCCAGCCGCGCGAGCACCCGGTGGCTCGCGACGTTGCCGGGATCGGTGTGCGCTCCGACGCGCACACCGGCCGCCTCGATCGAGCGCACCATCCCGGACAGGACGTCGGTCATCAGCCCGCTGCCCCGCGCCTGCGGGACGAGCCCGTAGCCGATCTCGGCGACACCCTCCCGCGGAGGCCCGAGGCAGCCCACCGATCCGACCACGAGCCCGTCATGCCGGCGCACGATGTGCCGCGGCGACCAGGCGTCGGGTCCGGTCGCCGGCAGCGTCCGCACCGCGTCGAGGTCGTCCTGGCGCGGGTAGCCCGGCGCCCAGTCCCGCCGTCGCTCCCCGGACAGCATGGCCGCAGCCTCCTCGGCGCAGATGGGGACGAGCCGTGCGTCCCGGGTGTCGAGCGTCCCCTCGTCGATCGGGCGCGCGGGCGCACCGGTGCGCACCCAGTGCCGCAGCACGCCGTCCCGCTCATCCTCGAGCACCCCGCCGCCCGAGCGGATCGTCCGCGCCGACGCCGTGTTGCCCGCGTCGCACGTGATGAGGACCGGGTCGATGCCGCGGGAGGCCGCGACGCCCAGCGCAAGACCCAGCGCGGCACCGGCCACCCCCTGGCGACGCGCCCCGGGCGCGACGGCATACCCGATGTGCCCGCCCTCGAGCAGGAGCGAGGGCGTCAGGGCGTGACGCACCGCGATCGTGCCCACCACGCGACCGTCGCGCACGATCCACCGGTTCGACGACGGCACGCGGCCCTCGGGAAGCGCCTCGTCGGCCCGCTCCATCCGGCCGAGCCAGTCGACCCACTCCTGAAACACCGCGCGCCCGCGCAGGTGCTCCCGGTCCCCGCTGCGGTAGCTCGACCCGTGGATCGTCTCCCCGGCGAACTCGTCGACCATCTCCCACCACGAGTCGGCCAGGTCGACGGTGGGGCGCACCAGCTCGATCATGGCCCGACCCTACGGACGTGCCGCCGTCGGCCGCGAGGCCGTTTCGCGACCGGCGGCCTGAGAGGATGCCGCCATGACGACGCACGCCCAGTCCGAACGCCGGATGCTCTGCGACGAGCTCGAGCGGCGGGGTCCCGACGCGCCCACCATGTGCGCGGGATGGGCCACGCGCGACCTCGCTGCGCACCTGCTGATCCGGGAGTCGCGGCCCGACCTCGCGATGGGCGTGCTCCTGCCCTTCCTCCGGGGGCGCCTGGAGCGGGAGCACCGAGCGCTGGCCGGTGGCGACTACCGGCAGCTCGTGGCCCGGGTGCGCGACGGCGCCCCCGTGTGGCACCCCGCGCGGCTGCCCGCGGTCGACGAGCGGGTCAACCTCACCGAGCTCTTCGTGCACCTCGAGGACGTCCGCCGCGCCTCGCCGGGCTGGGAGCCGCGCGACCTCGGCGCCGAGCTGCAGTCGGTGCTGTGGCGGGCGCTGCGCCGCATCGCCCGGCTGATCTTCCGGCGCTCGCCGACCGGGGTCGTGCTCGTGGCCGAGGGGCACGGCCGGTATGCCGCCAGGCCCCCGGGGAAGCACGGCACCGTCGTCGTGCGCGGGGCGCCGGGCGAGCTCGTGCTGTTCGCCTTCGGGCGTGCGTCGGTGGCACGGGTCGAGCTGCAGGGCGAGGCGGCCGACGTGGCAGCGCTGCGCGCGGCCCGCTTCGGTGTCTGACCCGCCGACCGCACCCCCACTCCGCCCTGCCCC
>CALMNV010000176.1 GCA_937873285.1 uncultured Intrasporangium sp.
CGTCGGGCGACCGTGTCCCCTCGGGGTAGATCCCGAGGAACTCCCCGCGCCGCAGCACGCGCAACCCCGACGACAGGGCCGGGCTGCTCGCCTTGCCCCCGGCGCGGTCCACCGGGAGCTGGCCCACGGCCTTGAAGAAGGCGGCGGTCAGCCGCCCCTTGACTCCGCGGCCGGTGAAGTAGTCGGACTTGGCCAGGAAGGTGACCCGGCGGGGCACGACGACGGGAAGGAAGACCGAGTCGGAGAAGGACAGGTGGTTGCTGGCGAAGATGGCGCCGCCCTCCGCCGGGATGTTCTCCTCGCCCTCGACCCACGGGCGGAAGAGCAGTTTCACGAGCGGCCCGAGCACAACCTTCTTGAGCACCCAGTAGATCACCAGCGTCCGCCCTTCAACGTTCGAGGCGAGCACTCTACGGCACTCGCGTCCCCCCGACCCCGCGTGCGAGGATCAGCAGGGGCCCGCATGGTCGTGCGGCCTCGTAGCCGCGGTCGTCCGTGCCGGCTCGACCGCCGTCGCTGAGGAGTCCATCGTGCCGGTCCTGCCCGGAGCGGAGCCGTTCCTCCACGAGGGTGGCACCACCGCCGTGCTGATCAGCCACGGCTTCACGGGCTCGCCGGTGAGCATCCGGGCCTGGGCGGAGCACCTCGCGGCGCACGGGCACACCGTCTCGGTCCCGCTTCTTCCCGGCCACGGCACGACGTGGCAGGAGCTCAACCGCAGCACCTGGCAGCAGTGGTATGCCGCGCTCGACCGCGAGCTGCGCCGGCTCGCCGAGCAGGCCGACCACGTCTTCGTCGCCGGCCTGTCGATGGGCGGTGCACTCGCGCTGCGCCTTGCCGAGGAGCACGGGCGCGAGCTGAAGGGCATCGTGCTCGTCAACCCCGCGGTCAAGCTCGAGGACGTCCGTCTCCGTGCGCTGCCGGTGCTCAAGCGGCTCGTGCCGGCGCTGCGCGGCGTCGGCAACGACATCCTGCTGGCCGGACAGGACGAGGGCGCCTACGACCGGGTGCCGCTGCGAGCCCTGCACTCGCAGGTGCGCGGCTGGGCCGAGACGGTGGCCGAGCTGGGCCGCGTCGACCAGCCGCTGCTGCTGTTCCGCTCTCGGGTGGACCACGTGGTGCCGGCCAGCAGCTCGGCGCTCGTCCTCGCGCGGGTGAGCAGCGGCGACGTCACCGAGATCGTGCTGGAGAACAGCTACCACGTGGCCACCATGGACAACGATGCCCCCTTGATCTTCGAGCGCACCGTCGCCTTCCTCGACCGGATCTCGGTGGCGGCGCCGTGAACGACCCCGACCTCGACGCCGAGTTCGCCCGCATCGTCGCCGGCTGGGACAGCGAGGCGGACCCGCACCCGCTGCGCCGCGCGCCGGCGGGGGACGCTGCGACGTCCGGCCCGCCGGACGCGGGCGATCGCGAGGCGGTCGGGCCCGCCCCCGCCGCCGATCGAGGGCCGGCCAGTCCCCCTGCCTCCGACGCGGCCACTCCCCCGCAGACAGGCCTCTTCACCGACGCAGGCAGTCCCACCGGATCGGCCGCCTCCATCGGGGCGGCCAGACCCGCCGACCATGCGGGCCCGGTCGACCCTGACGTGCGTGCCGACCCGGAGCCGGCTCCCGAGCTCCCGACGGTGACGTCCGCCCCGGGCTGGCGGGCTCCCACCTCGTCCGAGTGGAGCCCCGAGTCAGACGACGAGCATTTCGAGCCGCCCACGGTGACCGACCTGCCGAGCGCGGAGGACGACCCCATGTTCTGGGCGATCGTCGGCGGCCTCGCGGGTGGGCCGCTGCTGCTGCTCTACGTCCTGCTCTTCGACCGGGGCGGCAGCGGGTGGTGGGTGGTGGCCGGCCTCACGATGGCGGTGGTCGGCTTCGTGCTGCTGGTGCTGCGCGGCGGCACCCAGCGCGACCCCAACGACGACGGCATACGCCTCTGACGTCCCGCCCGCGTCCACGGTCCCGGGCCACCCGGGCCGCGCTGCGCGGGAGCTGCCCTCGCCCGCCCGGCCGAGCGCGTCATCGTGTCGCCCGGGCCAGCTCGGCGGCGCCGATGAGGCCGGCGTCGCTTCCGAGCCGAGCCCGGACAATGCCCGCCTCCGGACGGTATCCGCGACCGGTCAGGTGCCGCCGGAACGACTCCCGCGCCGGTCCCAGCAGCATCTCGTCCGCCCCACTCACTCCCCCGCCGACGACGAACAGGCCCGGGTCGAACGCCGCGGCGAGGTTGGCCATGCCCACCCCGAGCCAGTGCCCGATCTCGGCCAGCAGCTCGCGCGACGTCGCGTCACCGGCGTGCGCAGACTCGGTGATGAACGGGCCGGTGAGTGCGCTCCGGTCACCCCCGAGCCGGGCGAGCAGGTCGGCCACGACGGGAGATCCGGCATCGATCATGGCCCGTGCCTCCCGGACCAGGGCGTTCCCGCTCGCGTACTGCTCCCAGCAGCCGCGGTTGCCACACTCACACCGGATGCCGTCGGGGACGACCTGCATGTGCCCGAACTCCCCGGCGATGCCGTGCCGCCCACGCTGGATGGCGGAGTCGAGGATGAGTGCGCCACCGATGCCCGTCCCCAAGGTGATGACGACGACGTGGGTCTCCCCTCTCGCCGCCCCGAAGCTGTGCTCGGCCCACGCGGCGGCGTTCGCGTCGTTGTCCACGGTGATCGGCAGCTCGATCCGTCGCTGCAGAGCGTCCCACAGCGGCTCGTTGCGCCACGACAGGTGGGGCGCGAAGACGACCGTCGCGCGGTCCGCCGCGACGAAGCCGGCGGCCCCGATGCCCACCGCCACGACCTCGGCCGGGTCGCCCATCGCGGTCAGCAGCTCCTCGACACAGTCGACGATGGTGTCCTCCACGACCAACGGGGAGGTCGAGCGGTGCGGGGTGTCACGCCGAGTGCGACGCACGATCGCACCGGAGCGGTCGACGACCCCGGCAGCCACCTTGGTGCCGCCGATGTCGACGCCGATGGCCAGGCCCCCGCTCATCGCGGCTCGCTCTCACCGGCAGCGGCGCGGCGCTCGCGCTGGACCGACGCGAGGTCCCGCAGAGCGGTTGCGGCCAGCCCGACGACGTCGGCGACCCGTTCGATCGTCTCGGGCCTGACCCGGCCCACGAAGCCGATGACCTGGCACACCGGGCACCGCTCGCACGGGTCGGGACGCCGGCGGCCGCATTCGCACCCGGCGGTCTCCTCGGCGCCGCCGCCGTCCTCCGCCCTCGCCGGTCCCGAGCTCAGCAGCTCCAGCAGTCGGGCCGCCTCCTGCGCCACCGACCCGACGCCATCGCGCTCCACCGGCTGCGCCGCCTCGCCGCCCGACACGCCGGCCTCAGGCCTCGACGCGCTTCTTGAGCTCCCGGAGCGCCGTGTCGACGATGACCTTCTCGGCCTTGCGCTTGAGCAGTCCGATCATCGGGATCTTCACGTCCACCGCGAGCCGGTAGGTCACGCGGGTGCGACTCTCCTCCGCCACGAGCGTGTAAGAGCCGGTCATCGCCTTGAGCACCGTGGCGGAGACGAGCGACCACGACACCACTCCCGTGCCGTCGGCGACGACGTCCCAGTCGTAGTCGAGCACGTACGTGTCCTTGATCGCACCGGCGTCGAGCGTGAAGCGGACCTGGTCGGCCCAGCCGTCTCCCTCCTCGGCCAGGACGGTCGCCGCCTTGACCTCTGCCGCCCACTCCGGATACGCCTCGAAGTCCGCGATGACGTCGAGGACCGCACCGGGACTCGCGTCGATGAGGATGGAGGACTCGGTGCGATCAGCCATGCGCGGAAGGGTAGCGTCTCGGGCGCCGCTCGGTAGGGTGCACCCATGACCGGCGCCGATCCAGGAGTGTGCTCGTGAGGGAGAACGTCGTCGCGCCGCTCGCAACGGTCACGGCCGAGGGCAGCCTGGCCGAGCTGCCCTTCCGCAATGCGGCGCAAGCGCCCGCGGAGCTGGGGTTCTCCCGCAAGGCTGCCGACGGCACGTGGGTGTCGGTGACGTGGGAGCAGTTCGCCAGTGACGTCGCGGCGGTCGCCAAGGGACTGGTGGCCGAGGGACTCGAAGCCGGGACCCGGGTGGGGCTGATGTCCCGGACCCGCTACGAGTGGACCCTGCTCGACTTCGCCATCTGGGCCGCCGGTGGGGTGGTCGTTCCCATCTACGAGACGTCCTCGGCCGAGCAGGTGCAGTGGATCCTCTCGGACTCCGGCGCGCAGGCCGTCTTCACGGAGTCGCGCCAGCACCGTGATCTCGTCGACCAGGGCCGTTCCGGCATGCCCGCCCTCCGCCATGTCTTCACCCTTGACGACGGTGCGCTCGAGGCCCTGCGGCAGCGCGGCGGTGACGTCGCGGATGCGGTCCTGCAGGCGCGTCGGGACGCCCTCGACCGCACGTCGCTGGCGACCATCATCTACACCTCGGGCACGACCGGTCGGCCCAAGGGATGCCTGCTGACGCACGGCAACTTCCTGTCGCTCGCGGAGAACGCCATCGCCAAGCTCGGCTCCGTCGTGCTCGCCGAGGGGGCCGCGACCCTGCTCTTCCTGCCGCTCGCGCACGTCTTCGCCCGCTTCATGGAGGTGCTCTGTGTGGCCGGACAGGTGCGGATGGGCCACTCGTCGGATATCAAGACGCTCCTCGCCGACTTCGCAGCGTTCCGGCCGACGTTCATCCTTGCCGTGCCCCGGGTCTTCGAGAAGATCTTCAACTCCGCGGACGCCAAGGCCCAGGCGGAGGGCAAGGGCCGCATCTTCCGGCGCGCGGCCGCGACGTCGGTTGCCTGGAGCGCGGCCCTCGACGGCACGGGGCCCGGTCTCGCGCTGCGCTTGGAGCACGCGCTCTTCGACCGCCTGGTCTACTCGCGGCTGCGGTCCGCCATGGGCGGTCAGGTGCGGTATGCCGTCTCCGGCGGCGGCCCGCTGGGGACCCGCCTGGGTCACTTCTACCGAGGCGTCGGCATCGAGGTGCTGGAGGGCTACGGGCTGACCGAGACGACCGCGCCGATCACGGTCAACGTCCCCGGCCACGTCAAGATCGGCACCGTCGGTCCGCCGCTGCCCGGCAGTGCCGTCCGGATCGCCGACGACGGCGAGATCCTCGTCCGCGGCCTCGGGGTCTTCTCCGGATACCACGACAACGAGGCCGCCACGCGGGAGGCCATCGTCGACGGCTGGCTGCACACGGGCGACCTCGGCGACCTCGACGAGGACGGCTGCCTGCGAATCACCGGCCGCAAGAAGGAGATCATCGTCACGGCCGGCGGCAAGAACGTCGCCCCCGCAGTGCTGGAGGACCGCCTTCGAGCTCACCCGCTGGTCTCGCAATGCATCGTGGTCGGCGACCAGAAGCCGTTCGTCGCCGCCCTGGTCACGCTCGATGCCGAGATGTGGCCGCTGTGGGCCGCCGCGCACGACCTTGAGGGCGTCGGGATCGAGCAGGCCGCTGACAACCCGACCGTGCGCCAGGCCCTCCAGGAGGCGGTCGACCGGGCCAACGAGGCGGTGAGCAGGGCCGAGTCGATCCGGAAGTTCTCCGTCCTGCCTGGTGACTTCACGGAGGAGAACGGCTACCTCACCCCGTCGATGAAGCTGCGTCGCGGCATCGTGCTGCGCGACTACGCCGACGCCGTGGAGCAGCTGTACTCGTG
>CALMNV010000177.1 GCA_937873285.1 uncultured Intrasporangium sp.
GGGCGGGGTCTGTCTTCTGCGGGCCGTGACGGCTCCGGTAGTCGGCGGGCGTGACGATCTCGTGGGCCGGCTCGTGACGCCGGATGACCCGGTTCGACCGGCCGTAGGCGTACTCGCCGGTGCCGTACTCGTAGATGTAGTCGCCCAGGTGCAGGACCGCGTCGAGGTCTCGCCGCGCGGCGAGGTGACGATACGACGAGAAGTAGCCGGCCTCCCAGTTCGAGCACGAGACCACACCCAGCCGCAGCCGGGTGGGTGAGGACGACGCCGCCGGAGCCGTGCGCGTCCTTCCCACGGTCGAGCTCGCGGCGCCCAGCAGGAAGCGGTAGTGGTACGTCGTCCCGGGGGCCAGTCGGGTCACGTCCACCTTGACGGTGTGGTCCCGATCCGGACCTGTTACGGCGCGGCCGGAGGCGACGACGCGTCGGAAGGCGGCGTCGCGTGCCACCTGCCAGCCGACCGTGACCCGTGGACCCACCCCGGAGCCGGGACGGGCGGCCGCCGTGGGGGTCACCCTCGTCCACAGCACGACCGCGGTGGGCAGCGGGTCACCGGAGGCGACACCGTGGCGGAAGGGGCCGCTCGCGGCCTCCGCTCGCTCGCCGGGCGCCCCCAGGGTCGCGGCGCCGGTGGCTGCCACGCCGGCAGAGCCCGTCAGAAGGGTGCGTCTACCGATCATGGCGCACAGTCTGCAGTGCCCACGTGACGGGAGGGTGGACGAGCGGTGCGGCCCTGTCCACCTCGTCGTCGCCGCCCCGTCATGTAAGGGGCCGGGTCGAGCAGGACGGTGCGAGCGGCAGACGGGACGCCTCGGTGCGGGCGGGACGCCGACGGCCTCGCGAGCGACCGCCCGGGCCGGGGCGCGAGCCGGCATGGCAGGATGCCGCCGTGTCCCTCCCTCCGGGTCCGGCCGTCGTCCGCGTGCCGGTGACGACCTTGTGGGTGGCGCCTGAGCGCCCCCGCCCTGTCGACGCGCCGATCCTGGCCGATGTGCCCGACGCGAGGCGGTGGCTGGCGGACCTCGATGCGCATCGACGCGACGACGAGTCCGGCGACGGCCGACGGGGCCTGCACGGCCGGGTGGGGTCACAGCTCGTCGCCGGTGAGCCGGTGCGCGTGCTGAGCACAGCGGGCGCAGCAGACGCCGGCGGCTGGGCGCAGGTGCTGTGCCCCTGGCAGCCCGCTGCGCACGGTGCCGGCGGATACCCCGGCTGGGTGCCTGCGGCCCACCTGGCGCCGGCGCCGGCCGGCCTCGGCGCGGCGACGCCCCCGGTGACGGCCGACGCAGCGGGACGCACCTCCGAGCACCCCGCCCTCCGGCTAACTCGCGAGCACCTTGGCCTTCGCTGCCTCTGGGGCGGGCTCTCGCCGCTCGGCCTCGACTGCTCCGGGCTGGTCCACCTCACCTGGCGCCGGCTGGGTGTCGTCGTGCCTCGGGATGCCCACGCGCAGGCGGCGGCCGCCGAGCCGTTGGCCGCGGCGGAGGTGGCACCGGGCGACCTCTACTTCTTCGGCCGGCCACACCGCCCCATCCACCACGTCGGCGTCGTGGTCTCCCCCGGCCGGATGCTGCACGCCTCCGAGACGCGGGGCATGGTCGTCGAGGAGGACCTCACTGCCGACCGCTTGGCAACCCTCGTGGCCGCCGGGCGCCTGCCGACCTCGTGACGGCGAACGAGCGCAGCGCTCCCCTCCTCGTCCTTCTGGCGATCGTGTCGGTCCAGTTCGGGGGGGCCCTGGCCGCCACCCTCGTGCCGCGGATCGGCGCAGCCGGCTCGGTGACGCTGCGCCTGGCCTTCGCGACCGTCGTCCTGTATGCCGTGGCCCGGCCCAGCCTGCGGGGCCGGTCGCGTGGCGACTGGCTGACGGCCATGGCCTTCGGGGTGGTGCTCGGCGGGATGAACCTGAGCTTCTACGCCTCGCTCGCCCACCTGCCGATCGGCGTCGCCGTCACCGTCGAGTTCCTCGGACCGCTCGCCCTGGCCGCGACTCAGAGCCGCCGGCCCCGCGACCTGCTCGCGGTGGTCGCGGCGGCCGTGGGCGTGCTCCTCGTCTCCGACGCGCTCGGGGCCGAGCTGGGACCGGCCGACCTCACCGGACTGCTGCTCGCGGGCACGGCGGGTGTGCTGTGGGCGGCATACATCGTCCTGTCCCAGCGCACGGGTGCCCGCTTCGAAGGCCTCGACGGGCTGGCCCTCGCCATGGTGGTCGCCAGCGCGCTGGTCGCCCCCCTCGGGGTGGCGACCACGAGCAGCTGGCCCGGGTATGCCGTCGGGCTCGGTCTTGCCGTGGCGGTGCTGTCCTCGGTGCTGCCCTACTCGCTGGAGCTCGTCGCGCTGCGCCACCTGCGTCAGCACGTGTTCGGCATCCTGCTCAGCCTCGAGCCGGCCGTGGCCGCCCTGGCCGGCTACCTGGTGCTGGGGCAGGTGCTGCAGCCGCTGCGCGTGGTCGGCATCGCGTGCGTCGTCGTGGCCAGCGTGCTCGTGCTCGGGACGACGGCCCGCCGCCGCGGGGCGAAGGCGCCTCCCAGCGCCGCGCAGACGGCGGGCAGCTGACTGACCGCCGCAGGCTCACACGCCGGCGCGCGCCTCCCGGTGTGACTTGGCCAGGCTGGCGACCGTCGTCACGCCGAGGATGAGCACGATGGCGCCGAGCGAGACGCTGATCGGGATGTCAGGGACCGACTTGATCGGCTGCCCACCGTTGAGGAACGGCAGGTTGTTCTCGTGCAGGGCGTGCATCACGAGCTTGACACCGATGAACCCCAGCAGCACCGACAGGCCGATGCTGAGATAGACGAGCCGCTTGAGCAGCCCCCCGATGAGGAAGTAGAGCTGACGCAGTCCCATGAGCGCGAAGATGTTCGCGGTGAGGACGAGGAAGGGCTCCTTGGTCAGACCATAGATGGCAGGGATGGAGTCAAGGGCGAAGAGCAGGTCGGTCGTGCCCAGGGCGAGGATGACGATCATCATCGGAGTGATGAGCCGCTGGCCCTGCTCGACCACCACGAGCCGGGCGCCGGAGAACGTCTTGGTCGCCGGGAACCTTCGCTCCACCCAGACCAGCAGCCGGTTCTCGTGGTACTCGTCGTCATCGCTCGCACCGCCGCGTGCCAGCTTGACAGCCGTGTAGATGAGGAAGGCACCGAAGAGGTAGAAGACCCACGCGTAGGCGTTGATGACGACGGCTCCGAGCGCGATGAAGATGCCGCGCAGCACGATGGCGATGACGATGCCGATCATCAGCGCGGACTGCTGCAGCTTCATCGGCACCCTGAAGCTCTGCATGATGAGCAGGAAGACGAAGAGGTTGTCGATCGAGAGGGAGTACTCGGTCAGCCACCCCGCGAAGAACTCTCCCGCGAACTGGCCGCCCCAGGTGCGCCACACGAACAGGCCGAAGAGGACGGCGAGCAGCAGGTAGAAGGCGAGGTGGCGGGAGACCTCCCGCATGGACGGGGTGTGCGGTCGCCTCGCGATGACGAACACGTCGACGAACAACGTGACGGCCAGCAGGCCGATTGTGAGGTACCAGCCCCAGGCGGGAACATTCATGTGGGCAGCTCAACCTTCCGGTCACCGGATGAGTGGCCGGAGGTCTCTCCCGCCCTGGTGGCGGACCGACGGCCCGGAAGCTGCTGCCGTGCCGCTTCGTGATGACGAGCCTGTCGCGCGGGGATACTCCCCTCCGTGAACGGCCCGAGTCTGCCATCTCCGGCCGGCTCGCCAAAATCGGCCGGGCCGCTACCGTGTCGCGGCGGCCATCTGGCGCAGCTCCTTCTTCAGCTCGCCGATCTCGTCGCGGAGCCGGGCGGCGAGCTCGAAGTGCAGGTCGGCGGCCGCCTGGTGCATCTGAGCCGTGAGCTCGTGGATCAAGGAGGCGAGGTCCGAGGCAGCGAGGTTGTCGGTCCGCTCCTTCCGGCCGCCGCCCGACACGCCGACGTCGGCCGCCACGGCGCCGCGACCGGCCGCCTTCCCCCGCGACTGGATCCGCCCCGATCCGAGCAGCTCCTCGGTGTCCGCGTCCTCGCGCTGCAACAGGTCGGTGATGTCCGCGATCTTCTTGCGCAGCGGCTGCGGGTCGAGACCCCGCTGCCGGTTGTATTCCACCTGCTTCTCCCGGCGCCGGTTCGTCTCGTCGAGGGCCTGCTGCATCGAGGGCGTCACGGTGTCGGCATACATGTGGACCTGCCCGGAGACGTGGCGCGCGGCTCGGCCGATGGTCTGGATGAGGCTGCGCGTGGAGCGCAGGAAGCCCTCCTTGTCGGCGTCGAGGATCGACACGAGGGACACCTCCGGCAGGTCGAGCCCCTCACGGAGCAGGTTGATCCCCACGAGGACGTCGAAGGTGCCCATCCGCAGCTCGCGAAGCAGCTCGACTCGGCGCAGGGTGTCGATGTCGCTGTGCAGGTAGCGCACGCGGATGCTCCTGTCGAGCAGGTAGTCCGTCAGGTCCTCGGCCATCTTCTTGGTCAGGGTGGTCACGAGGACCCGCTCGTCGCGCTTCGTCCGCTCCTGGATCTCGTGCATGAGGTCGTCGATCTGGCCCTTCGTGGGCTTGAGCACGACCTCCGGGTCCACCAGGCCCGTCGGACGGATGATCTGCTCCACCGGCGGGCCGGACTTGGCCAGCTCGTAGTCCCCGGGAGTCGCCGACAGGTAGACCGTCTGCCCGATGCGGTCGAGGAACTCCTCCCACTTCAGCGGCCGGTTGTCCATCGCACTGGGCAGCCGGAAGCCGTGCTCGACGAGCATGCGCTTGCGCGACATGTCCCCCTCGTACATGGCGCCGATCTGCGGGACCGTCTGGTGCGACTCGTCGATGACGAGGAGGAAGTCCTCCGGGAAGTAGTCGAGGAGGCAGTTCGGGGCCGACCCCGCGCCGCGACCATCGATGTGCCGGCTGTAGTTCTCGATGCCCGAGCAGAACCCCACCTGGCGCATCATCTCGATGTCGTAGGTGCTGCGCATCCGCAGCCGCTGCGCCTCCAGCAGCTTGCCCTGCTTCTCGAAGGCCGCCAGCTGGTCGTGCAGCTCCAGCTCGATGCCCCGGATCGCACGCTCCATCCGCTCCGGGCCCGCGACGTAGTGGGAGGCGGGGAAGACGTACATCTCCTGCTCCTCGTGCACCACCTCTCCCGTCACCGGGTGGAGGGTGTAGAGCCGCTCGATCTCGTCACCGAAGAACTCGATCCGCACCGCGAGCTCCTCGTAGACCGGGATGATCTCCACCGTGTCGCCGCGCACGCGGAAGGTCCCCCGAGTGAAGGCCAGGTCGTTGCGGGTGTACTGCATCTCGACGAAACGCCGCAGCAGCCAGTCGCGGCCCACCTCCTGGCCGACCTTGAGCCGCGCCATCCGGTCGACGTACTCCTGCGGAGTGCCGAGACCGTAGATGCAGGAGACCGACGCCACGACGATGACGTCGCGGCGGGTCAGCAACGAGTTGGTCGCCGAGTGCCGCAGCCGCTCCACCTCGTCGTTGACCGACGAGTCCTTCTCGATGTAGGTGTCCGTCTGCGGGATGTACGCCTCGGGCTGGTAGTAGTCGTAGTAGGAGACGAAGTACTCCACCGCGTTGTTGGGAAGCAGCTCGCGGAACTCGTTGGCGAGCTGGGCTGCAAGCGTCTTGTTGGGTG
>CALMNV010000178.1 GCA_937873285.1 uncultured Intrasporangium sp.
GGTCACGAGCAGCTTCGGGGTCGGCCAGCTGCTCACCGCCGCCCTCGACCTCTCGCCCGACCGGGTCGTCGTCGGGCTGGGAGGTGCCGGCACCGACGACGCGGGCGCCGGGATGCTCGCGGCGCTCGGTGCCGGCCCGCGGGCCCGCCTCGGCCGCGGCGGTCTGGCGCTCGCGGCCGTCGAGGCGGACGACCTCGCCGGGCTCGAGTCGGTGGTGGCCCGGCTGCGGGACGTCGACCTCGTCGTGGCCACCGACCTGGAGCTGCCCCTGCTCGGCCTCAACGGCGCGAGCGCGGTGCTGGCGCCCGGGATGGGGGCGAGCGAGGAGATCGCCCAGCGCCTGGAGAACGCGTTGGGCTCCTTCGCCGCGATGGTGTCCAGGCTGCATCCGCCTCCGGTCGACCTGCTCACCGGGCTGCCGATGCGTCCGGAGCGGCTGCCCGGGGCCGGCGCCGCCGGCGGGCTGGGGTATGCCCTCCTGCTCCTCGGCGGCCGACGGGTGGCCGGGGTGGAGGCCGTCCTCGACGCGGTCGGCTTCGACGACCTCCTCGAGCAGGCCGACCTCGTCGTCACCGGCGAGGCGTCCTTCGACTGGAGGTCCCTGCGCGGCGGCGTCGTCGCGGGCGTCGCGGCCGCCGCGAGCAGGGTCGGGGTGCCGGCGATCGTCGTGGCGAGGCAGTGCCTCGTGGGACGCCGTGAGGCGATGTCGCTCGGCGTCTCGGGCATGTATGCCGTCATCGAGCGCCCCGAGCAGCTGGCCGCCTCTCACGCCGACCCGGCAGGCACGCTGCGAGACCGGGCCGCGCGGGTGGCGCGCACGTGGTCGCCGGCCCCTGGCTGAGACGGGTGGCGCCCCCACCGGGGCTATGGGCGGGGCGACGAGGGCTGCGGCGGCGGGCGCGCTTGTCGCCGGGTCGACGTATGGTCGACGTATGCCCGTATGGCCGTATGCCCGTATGCCCGTATGCCCGCATGGCCGACGTATCCTGTCCGGGTCGGGAACACATCCGGCAGGCCGCGGGTTGTAGCCGTTGACCCGCACGATGACGCGAAGGACGAATTCCCCATGAGTGTTGACACCAACGTCTCGACCGGCGTCCCAGTCCAGGCCGACGCCCCCCAACACGGCGTCGTCCTCACGGACGTGGCGGCCGGCAAGGTCAAGAGCCTTCTGGAGCAGGAGGGACGCGACGACCTGCGGCTGCGGGTCGGGGTCCAGCCCGGCGGGTGCTCGGGTCTGATCTACCAGCTCTACTTCGACGAGCGCACCCTCGACGGGGACCTGGTGCGTGACTTCGATGGCGTCGAGGTCGTGGTGGACCGGATGAGCGCTCCCTACCTCGACAGTGCGACGATCGACTTCGCCGACACGATCGAGAAGCAGGGCTTCACCATCGACAACCCCAACGCGGGCAGCAGCTGCGCGTGCGGCGACTCCTTCAGCTGAGCGCGCCGCGCGCCTGACTCGGGCCCGCTGAGCGGGCCCGTGAGCGGTAGCCGGGCGCCCGGCATACCGGCCAGGGCCCGACCGATGCGGTCGGGCCCTTCGCCGTCCCCCGACCGGGCACGCTACGTTTTCCGGGTGCGCATCGCCATCACGGGCTCCATCGCGACCGACCACCTGATGACCTTCCGGGGCCGCTTCGCCGACTCGCTGGTCGTCGAGCAGCTCGACAAGGTCTCGCTGTCCTTCCTCGCCGACGACCTGCAGGTGCGGCGCGGGGGCGTGGCGGCCAACATCGCCTTCGGCATGGCCTGCCTCGGTCAACGGCCGATCCTTGTCGGCGCGGTGGGGGAGGACTTCGTCGACTACCGCAGCTGGCTGGAGCGCCACGGGGTCGATTGCGAGTCGGTGCACGTGTCGCAGTCCGCGCACACCGCCCGCTTCGTGTGCACCACCGACGACGACATGGCCCAGATCGCGACGTTCTACGCGGGAGCGATGGCGGAGGCACGGCAGATCGAGCTGGGACCGGTGGCGGCGCGGGTGGGCGGCCTCGACCTCGTCGTCGTCGGCGCCAACGACCCGCAGGCCATGCTGCGGCACACCCGCGAGTGCCGCGACCGAGGCATCCCCTTCGCGGCCGACCCGTCGCAGCAGCTGGCCTTCGCCGACGGGGAGACCATCCGCAACCTCATCGACGGCGCCGACTACCTGCTCACCAACGAGTACGAGGCGGCCCTGACCTCGCAGAAGACCGGCTGGTCGCCCGAGGAGATCGCGGAGCGCGTCACCACCCGGGTGGTCACGCGAGGCAAGGACGGCGCGGTCATCGAGAGCCGCGGCGCCGAGCCGATCGAGGTCCCGGCAGCCCGGGAGGTGCGCCGGCTCGATCCTACCGGCGTCGGTGACGCCTTCCGTGCCGGGTTCCTCACCGGCCTCGCGGCCGGGCTGGGGCACCGCCATGCTGCCGAGCTCGGGTCCATGCTGGCCACCTACGTCATCGAGACCGTCGGCACCCAGGAGTACACCCTCGGCCGCGAGCGCTTCCTCGGCCGCCTGGCCGAGGCATACGGCCCGGAGTCCGCCGCCGAGATCGCGCCTCACATCGGAGCGGCACGGCCCTACGTCGCCTCGCATCCCTAGACGGCGACGACCTGCCATCGCGCCAAGCCGCGTTCACCGGACCGCTCGTGCCCGTCACGCCACCGCCGACCCCCTGGCACTTCGACCTCTCCCAGGTGTCCGAGGGTGAGGATCTGATCGGCATCGGCGCCGACCTTGAGGTGCCGACCCTCTACGCGGCAT
>CALMNV010000179.1 GCA_937873285.1 uncultured Intrasporangium sp.
AGCGGGTTCGGGCGCGGAGACGTCACGCTTGCCGGGATCGTCGGGCTGATGACCGGCTACGTGGGGTGGGTGGGGCCCATCGTCGCGACATATGCCGCGTTCCTCCTCGGGGGTGCCTGGGCCGGTGGCCGGGTGCTGCTCCGACGCGCGGGCCGGCGCGACGCAGTGCCCTTCGGGCCGTGGCTGCTCGCCGGCGCCGCCGTGGCGCTTGTCGTGGACGTGCCGCCCCTGTTCTGAGCCGGGTGACCAGGCTCGCGCTGCGCTGGGTGCCCAGGCCCGGGCTGGCCCCGCTCCCCATCGTCGAGTGGCCAGTTGTGTGCGGGTCCGGGTGTGCGGAAGTGACCACTCGACGAGGGAGAGCGCCCGTTGCTGGGACTCTCCTTGGGTCGAGTGGCCAGTTGTGTGCGGGTTCGGGTGTGCGGAAGTGGCCACTCGACGAGGGGTGGGCGCGCGGAAGTGACCACTCGACGAGGGGTGGGCGCGCGGAAATGACCACTCGACGAAGGGGGGAGGAGGGGGAGGCGCTGGGCGGTGTCGGGGTCGATGGCCGTCCGAGGTCCGGGCGGCACGATGGGGCCCTGCGACCCGCGTGGCAGGATCGGCACCATGTTGCGGTGGTTGACGGCCGGTGAGTCGCACGGGCCTGCCCTCGTGGCGGTGCTCGAGGGGCTGCCGGCCGGCGTCGAGGTGACCTCGGCCGACGTGCGCTCCGCCCTGGCTCGGCGCCGCCTCGGCTATGGCCGGGGAGCGCGGATGAAGTTCGAGCAGGACGAGGTCGAGATCCTCGGCGGGCTGCGTCACGGGGTGACCTTGGGCTCGCCCATCGCCCTTCGCGTCGGCAACAGTGAGTGGCCCAAGTGGGAGACGGTGATGAGCCCGGACCCCGTCAGCGACGAGGCGTATGCCGCCTCCGACGACGTGGGCGCGGAGAAGGAGGTCGCGCGCAACCGGCCGCTCACCCGGCCTCGGCCCGGCCACGCGGACCTCGTCGGGATGCAGAAGTACGGCCACACCGACGCGCGGCCGGTCCTCGAGCGCGCGTCGGCGCGTGAGACGGCCGCCCGGGTGGCGCTCGGCGAGGTCGCGGCGCGGTTCCTCGCCCAGGCGTACGGCATACGCCTCGTCTCGCACACCGTCGCCATCGGCGTCGCCGCGACCACCCCGGACGCCGCGCTGCCCACCCCGGACGACGTCGACCGCCTCGACGCCGACCCGGTGCGTGCCTTCGAGCCGGCCGGGTCCGCGGCGATGACGGCCGAGGTCGACGCGGCGAAGCGGGACGGCGACACCCTCGGCGGGGTCGTCGAGGTGCTCGCCTACGGGCTGCCGCCGGGGCTCGGCTCGCACGTGCACTGGGACCGGCGGCTCGACGCCCAGCTTGCGGCGGCCTTGATGAGCATCCAGGCGATCAAGGGCGTGGAGGTCGGCGACGGGTTCGAGACGGCGCGCCGTCGCGGGTCCGCCGCCCACGACGAGATGCAGATCGTGGGCGGGGCGATCACCCGCCGCACGGGACGCGCCGGGGGCACCGAGGGCGGCATGTCGACGGGTCAGGTGCTGCGGGTGCGGGCCGCGATGAAGCCGATCAGCACCGTGCCGCGGGCGCTGGCCACCGTGGACGTCGCGACGGGCGAGGCCGCCACCGCCATCCACCAGCGCTCCGACGTGTGCGCCGTGCCGGCCGCCGGCGTCGTGGCCGAGGCCATGGTGGCGCTCGTCGTCGCGGCCGCGTGCCTGGAGAAGTTCGGCGGTGACTCCGTCGCCGAGACGACCCGCAACCACCGCTCCTACCTCGCCTCCGTCCCCGACGGTCTGCGGACGTGGTGACACGGGGACGCCAGGCCACGCCGGGCCCAGCACCGGGCGGCGCGGCCGCTGCGGGCGCGAATCTCGCGCCGACTTCCTCGGACCCCGCCGCCCGCCCGGTGGCGGTGCTCATCGGGCCCCCCGGCGCCGGCAAGACGACCGTCGGCGCGGCGCTGGCCGACCTGCTCGGCGTGGGACTGCACGACACGGACCTCGCCATCGAGGCTGCGAGCGGGCGGTCCGTCGCGGACATCTTCCTCGACGACGGTGAGGCCCGTTTCCGGGCGCTCGAGCGCGACGAGGTGGCCCGTGCGCTTGGCACCCAGCGTGGCGTCCTCGCACTCGGAGGCGGCGCGGTCCTCGACCCCGGCACGCAGGCGGCCCTGGCGGCACACGTCGTGGTCTTCCTCGACGTCTCCATCGCGGACGCGGCGAAGCGGATCGGCTTCGACCGGTCGCGACCGCTGCTCGCCATCAACCCCCGGGCGAGCTGGGTGGCGATGATGAACGCGCGCCGTCCCGTCTACGAGCGGCTCGCCGTGCACCGCGTGGACACGGCGGGCCGTTCCCCGGCCGAGGTCGCCGCGCAGATCCTCGCCTTCGTCACCGGGACGTCGCGATGACCGACACCAAGTCGCCGGCGACGGTGGTGAGCGTGGGAGGAGCCTACGACGTCGTCGTCGGCAGCGGCCTGCTGGGAGGCGTGCCCGCTCTGATCGGCCCGGACGCCGAGCGGGTGCTGGTCGTGCACCCGCCGGCTGTCGCCAACCTCGCCGCGACGGTGGCCGGGTCCCTCGTCGACGCCGGGTATGCCGTGCACCTGGCCGAGGTGCCGGACGCCGAGCCGGCCAAGACGGCGGAGGTCGCGGTCCGGCTGTGGGCGCAGCTCGGCCGCGCCGACTTCACTCGCTCCGACGCCGTCGTGGGCCTCGGGGGCGGCAGCGTCACCGACCTCGCTGGGTTCGTGGCCGCCACCTGGCTGCGCGGGGTGCCGTTCGTCGCGGTGCCCACGACGCTGCTCGGAATGGTCGACGCCGCCGTGGGTGGCAAGACGGGCATCAACACGGCCGAGGGCAAGAACCTCGTGGGCGCCTTCCACCCGCCGTCCGGCGTCCTCTGCGACGTCGACGTGCTGGCCAGCCTGCCGCGGGCCGACCTCGCCGCCGGTCTCGCTGAGGCGGTCAAGTGCGGCTTCATCGCCGACCCAGCCATCCTCGACCTCGTGGAGGCCGACCCCGGTGCGGCGCAGCGGCCGGACAACCCGCGCCTGCGCGAGCTCGTCGAGCGGGCGGTGCGGGTCAAGGCGAAGGTCGTGGCCACGGACCTGCGAGAGAGCTCTCTGCGGGAGGTCCTCAACTACGGCCACACCTTCGGCCACGCCATCGAGCAGGTCGAGCGATACACGTGGCGGCACGGAGAGGCCGTCAGCGTCGGCATGGTCTACGTCGCCGAGCTGGCCCGGCTCGCCGGGCATCTCGGCGGCGCCGACGGAGAGGCGCTCGTCGCGCGGCACCGTCAGGTGCTGCAGGCGATCGGCCTGCCGGTCTCCTACCGCGCCGACCGGTGGCCGCAGCTGCTCGCCGCAATGCGCCGCGACAAGAAGGCCCGAGGCTCAACGCTGCGCTTCGTCGTGCTCGACGCTCTTGCCTCGCCCACCCGGCTCGTCGGCCCGAGCGAGGAGCTGCTGCAGGCGGCATACGAGCGCGTGAGCGGCCTCGCCCCCGGCGTCGGTTAGAGCCCGCCCCGGCTGACGCGCGCGGCGAGCACCCGCTTCGGCTCTCGAGGCGCCGCCCGCGGGCGCCAGCCGGTCTCCCTAGACTCGGTGCATGACGGCACCCAAGGTCTTCGTGCTTTCCGGCCCCAACCTGAACCGCCTCGGCACGCGGCAGCCGGAGATCTACGGCTCGGACACCCTCGTCGACATCCACGACGCGGTCACCGCGGAGGCGCAGCGGCTGGGTCTCGCCGCCGACTGCCGGCAGACCAACTCCGAGGGCGAGCTGATCGGCTGGCTCCACGAGGCGGTCGACGACGGTGCCGACGTGGTGCTCAACCCGGGGGCCTTCACGCACTACTCGTATGCCGTCCGCGACGCGTGCGCGATCGTCACGACGAGCGGGCGCAGCCTGATCGAGGTGCACCTGTCCAACCCCGCGGCGAGGGAGGAGTTCCGGCATACCTCTGTCGTCGCCGGGGTGGCGACCGGCACCATCGCGGGGTTCGGCCTGCAGTCCTATCTGCTCGCCCTGCGCGCCCTCGTCTAGAGCACGTCTAGAGCTCGTCTAGAGCACGTCTGGAGCATCGCGCGGTCTGCCGCCTTCGGATGGCACCTCGCGGCAGCGTGGCGACCCCAGCGTGTGCAGCCGGATCCGCCAGTCGACGCGCCCACCCATTCGGGGGCGAGGAGCGTGCTCGCCCGCGGCGATTCCGCGATCGGCGGGCCC
>CALMNV010000180.1 GCA_937873285.1 uncultured Intrasporangium sp.
AGCACCGGATGTATGCCGTCGCCCTGCGCATGACCGGCGACCCCCGCGACGCCGAGGACGTCGTCCAGGACGCCTTCCTGCACGTCTGGCGCGGGCTGCCCCGCTTCCGCGGCGACGCGCAGTTCGGGACGTGGGTGACGCGGGTGGTCATCAACCGCTGCCACAACCTGCGCCGCGACACCAAGCCGACGGTCCCCCTGACCGACGAGGTGCCGTCGCCCCATGCGCCCGGAGCCGATACCGTGGTGGAGGCGGCACGGTTGCGCGAAGCGACCATGGCGGCGATCGCCGAGCTCCCCTTCGACCAGCGGGCCGCCTTGGTGCTGCACACGTTCGCCGGCTACAGCCACGCCGAAGCCGGGCGCATCCTCGGCGTCAGCGAGACGGCGGCCAAGGTGCGCGTGCACCGAGCGAGACGTGCGTTGGCCCAGCGACTGCGGGAATGGAGGTGACCTCGGTGAAGGACGGGGACCGCCTGCCGTGCGGCGTGTCCGTCGACGACCTGCTGCGCCAGGTGGCCGACGGGGCCCCCGCCGCAAACGCCTCCCACCAGCGCGTCTGCCCCCACTGCCGCGCCGCCCTCGCGGAGCTGCGCGAGCTCTGGGCGCCGGTGCAGCAGCTCACGGCCGAGCAGGTGCAGGCTCCCCGTGAGCTGCTGCAGGTGGTCATGGCCAGGGTGCGCGAGCTTCCCCGCCACACCTGGTATGCCGTTCTCGACACCGAGCAGGGGCAGACCCGGATCGCGGCGCGGGTGATCGCTGCCGTGGCGAGGCTCGCCGCCGAGGAGGTCCCCTCGGTCACCCTCGCCCTCGGAGGGGGTCGGACGGCCGCGGGCCTCCGACCGGAGCAGATCGCCGGTGACTCCGGCGAGGCCGCGACCGACGTCGGAGTGGCCGGCACTCACGTGGTCGTCGACGTGCAGGTCGCGGTCGACCTGCACGCCCACATCCCGAGCCTGGCGAGCCGGGCCCGCAGGCTCGTCACCCGCCGCGTCTCGGAGCACCTGGGGCTGTCCGTCGACGAGGTCAACGTCACCGTGGTGGACGTCTCGGAGCAGGGAAGGCCGATCCCATGAGCGGCAGAGGGCAGGCAGGCCCCCACACCACGGCAGCCGTCGAGTGCGATGCACCCGCCGACCACCGCCGCGAGGGACGACGGGCCTAGGAGACCGGCGCCTCGTCCCCTTCGTCCCCCACCCAGCCCTGGGGCGGCGATGGCGCTAGCTCGCCGCGGCAGGGCCCGCTCCCCGGGCGTCGCAGACCTCGCAGCCGGCTGCGGCTGGCGCCGGCTGCATCGAGACCGGAGCTGCGGCCGTGCCGGTCACCACAGCGCGGAGACGTCGATCGCGGCGAGCCGCTGGGTGATCTCGAGCTGTCCGGTCGCGGACGGGTGCAGTCCGTCCCGGCCGTAGAGGTAGCGCAGCTGCTCCTGCCAGTCGTCCCCGTTGAAGGCGCGCCAGATGTCGGCGCAGACGAACCCGTGCCGCCGGGCGGTCTTGCACTCCATCGCGTTCCACTGCCGGATGCCGGCCACCGCGTTCGACCTGACGTCGACGCGCTCTGCCGGCGGCGCCGAGCGGGCGAGGATGTCGGGGTTGCCGATGTAGGGGCTGTAGACGCCGAGCGTCACACGGACCTGCGGACGGCCGGCGGCCGCCCGCTCGATGGTGGCGAACAGGCGGTCGAGCTCGGCGGCATACCGCGTCATGGTCCGGCCGAGGCAGTCGGGTGAGGCGGCGCGCGCGGCGGCCGCCCACTCGGCGATGGCGCGCACGGGGGCGGCAGGGCACGCGCCGGACAGGCGCCACGGCGGCCCGTCGTCGAAGCCGACGCCGACCACGACGATGTCGGCCATCGCCACGCGCGCCTCGCGGTCGTCGGAGGTCAGGGCGAGCTGGAGGCCGGCGATCCCGCTGCGGGCCGCGGCGAGGTTGTCGAGGACCACCTGGCGCCCGGTGACGGTGCGCAGGTAGGTCGCGTACTGCCGGTCGAACCCGAGGCAGCTGTCGCAGCCGTTGCTTGCCACCGCCAGGGAGTCCCCGAGGACGACGAGGCGCAGCGGGTCCGCCCGGGTCATTCGCGGCGTCGGACCTCCCGTGGTGGGCGCGGCAAGCCGATCCGGGCCGCTCGCGAGCGAGTGGGCGCTCGGCGCAGGGCGCGCGGCAGGACCGACGGCGGTGCATCCCAGCACGACCGCCAGCCCGACGGCGCAGACCGGTCCCCACCCGAGAGGGCGACACAGCCTACGCAGCCGGTGAGCCATGGCAGGCCTTCCAGACGGCCCATCACCCGCGGCCGGGGGACGGAGCAGGGCTCTTCCTCGCAGGCTACGCCCGTGGCGGCGTCATCGCCGGGCTTCGTGCACCGGCCTGCCGGGCGTCCGGCCGCTCCGACCCCGACCGGCGGGTCGCCCTCGCGGTCAGCTGAGGATGTCGGCCCGGCCGAAGCGCCGGTAGGCCAGCAGCGTGAACAGGGCAGCCCACGCGAGGGACCACAGGGTGCCGTGCACCAGGGCGGTCCACTTCGGGTCGAGGAGCAGCGCGTCCTGCCACGCCCTCGAGTAGTGGCCGGGCAGCGCGTTGCGCCACGGGTCCAGCGCGTCGATCTGGTCGAGGATGCTGGCCAGGATCGAGACGAGCACCGCGCCCCCGACGGCCGCCAGCGGGGCGTCGGAGCGCACGCCCAGCCAGAACGCGATGGCGGCGACCGGCAGCAGCGTGACGAAGATGTAGGCCACCGCCACGGCGAGCCGCGGCAGCAGCTGGGCCCAGGAGAGGTCCTCACCGACCGGGTTGGTCAGCGAGGCCCACCCATAGGCGAGGCCGCCAACGAGCGCCGACCAGGCGACGAGCAGCACCGTGGCCATCGCCGTCGTGACGACACCGACGACGAGCTTGCTGGTGAGCAGCCGGGCCCGCCGCACCGGCGCCATGAGCAGGTAGCGCAACGAGGACCACGACGCCTCCGAGGGGACCGCGTCCCCGCAGAACAGCGCCGCCAGCAGGATGAGGAGCAGCTCCGAGGAGACGAAGAGGGTGAAGAGGACGAAGTTGGCCGAGCCGCTCTGGGCGAGGTCGACGAAACGCGCCGAGGTCGACGCGCGCTGCGTCGAGCTGCGGTCGCCGAGGGCGAACGCACCGACGAGGATGAGCGGCAGGGCGAGCACCAGCGCGAAGGAGACGAGGGTGCGCCGCCGCGACCACTGCCGCCGCCACTCGGCACGCCACGACAGCGGGGCGCGGGTCACCGCCACCGGCCGGCTGCCCGCCACTGGCCGTCTCACCGGGACCTCACCTGTCGGAGCCGGTCCACGAGCGAGCCGTCGCCAGCGCCGTCGGGCCCGCCGGGCGGCATACCGCCGTCCGGCAACGACCGGGCCCCGTCGACGCCGGCTCGCGAGATGACGCCGAGGAACACCTCCTCGAGGTGGCGCCGGCTGCTGACGCCGACGACCGGAAGCCCGGCGGCCACCGCCGCCGCGACGACCTCCGCGCGGTGCAGGCTGGAGACGACCACCAAGCGGGTGGGGGTGTCCACGCGCACCTCGAGCATGCCGGGCCGACCGGCGAGCGACCCGGCCAGCCGGTCGACGTCGGCGCCCTCCTCGAGGTCGAGGACCGTCGTGTCGTCGCTGTCGACGAGGTCGGCGACGGCTCCCGTCGTGACGACGCGGCCGGCATGCATGACGACGACGTGGCTGCAGGTCAGCTCCACCTCGGCGAGCAGGTGGCTGGAGACCACGACGGTGCGGCCCGCGTCGGCGTAACGACGCAGGATGGGGCGCATCGCGGCGATCTGGGGCGGGTCGAGGCCGTTGGTCGGCTCGTCGAGGATGAGCAGCTCCGGCATCCCCAGCATGGCCTGCGCGATGCCGAGCCGCTGCTTCATGCCGTGGCTGTAGGACTTCACCGGCCGGTCCACCGCACCGCCGAGGGCCGCCACGTCGAGCGCCTCCTCGATCCGCGCCTCCTCGGCGGGGCGCCCGGTCGCCTCCCAGTAGGCGGTGAGGTTGGCCCGCCCGGTGAGGTGCGGCAGGAAACCGGGCCCCTCGATGAGCGCGCCCACCCGGGCAAGGACCGGCGACCCGGCGGAGACGAGCTGCCCGAGCACGTGCACGGTGCCCGAGTCAGGCCGGATGAGACCCATGACCATCCGCATCGTCGTCGTCTTGCCCGCGCCGTTGGGGCCGAGCAGCCCGACCACCTGACCTCGCTCGGCACGCCAGGACACGTCGTCGACGGCCCGGTGCCCATCGGCATACGTCTTGACGAGGCCCTCGACGACGAGCGGCACGTCCGCGAGCTCCTCGCGGCGCGGCTGGTGGAGCCGGCGACGGCGCAGTCCGGCCGTGACGGCGGCGGCGAGGAGCAGCGCGACGATGGCGCCGCCGGCTATCCCCGCCTCGGTGTCGACTGCCACGGGCGCGGCCGCCGGGGTGCCGGTCGCGAGGGGGAGGGTCAGCCCCGACGCGGCGCGGACCTGAAGCGCGGCCGGGCTGCGGTCGTTGGCGAAGCCGCCCTCGGTCGTCGTCAGGAGCACTCGCCAGCGGCTTGCAGCCGGCATCGACCAGGTGGCGGCGGGCAGCGACACGGTCACGGTCGTCGGGCGCCCCGGCGTGACGGGCACCCGAATCGGGGCGACGAGCGCCTCAGGCAGCGTCGGCTGGGCACCCGCGATCCGCCACAGGGAGGCGAAGAGGGTGACGACCGGGGTGCTTGACGTGATGGTGAGTCGCACGGTCGGCGATCCCGCGACGGTGACCGACGAGGGCATGGGGCCGGTGTCGAGCGCCACTGACTGCCCCGGGAGGGCGGCGATCTGGTAGGTCGACAGGCCAGCGCCCAGCGCCGCGAGCCCCGGCACCGCGACCATCGCCGCCGGCTGCCCACCCGGTGGCCGCAGGGCGCTGCCCCCGCCGGTCAGCGGGACCGTCGTCGTGGGTGCCGAGGACCCATCGAGACCTGGGTATGCCGGCTGCGTCTGCACCCGGGACGGTTGGCCGCGCCGCTGGGCCGGGGTGGTGTAGGTGAAGGCGGGCACGGGCAGGGCGCCGCCAGACGAGCCGCCCAGGGCGACGTAGCGGTCGAGCCAGGTGAAGGACGCCTCGGTCTCCTCGGCCGCGTGGGTGCTCGGCGCGTCGTGGCCGCCGTCGCTCCAGCGCACCGCCACCGGTGTCCCCGCGGCGGTGAGGGCACGCGCCGTGGCGTCCGCCTGGTCGAGGCCGAAGAGCGAGTCCGCCATGCCCTGGACCAGCAGCGTCGGGGCGGTGACACGGGCGAGGGACGGCCGTGGGCTGTGGTCCCGCAGCAGCTGGAGCAGCTGGCCGCTGGGCGTGCCGGCGGCGGAGGCCTGCACGAAGAGCGAGCACACCGTGGGGTCGAATCGCCCGCAGGTCGCGCTTGCTGCGGACGGGGCCCGGTGGTGGTCCTCGTCGGCGGGGCCTGGGCAGACGGCGTGCCCATGGCGGGCGCTCCCCCGGCGGCGACCGCGCTGAGGAAGAAGGTGGAGGCCCACACCTGCTTGAACGGCCCCGGCGTGCTGACCGGGGAGCGCCCCGCCGGCGTGGGTGACGGCCCGGTGACGGCCGCCTGCGGAAAGAACGCGTCGGCGAGGTCGTTCCACGTGATCGCCGCGACGACCCCGTCGACCCGCGGGTCGGCACCGGCCAGCATCAGCGCCAGGGCACCGCCGTAGCTGGCCCCCATGACGCCCACCCGCGGGTCACCGGACCGGTCCAGCTGCACGTCACTGCGGCGGGCGACGAGGTCGACCAGGGCCTTGGCGTCCGCCACCTCGAACGCTGGGTCGTTCAGGTGGATCCGACCGCCGGAGCGACCGAAGCCGCGGGCCGACCACGTCACGACGAGGTAGCCGCGCGCCTGCAGCTGGGCTGCCTCGGTGACCACGGAGTCCTTGGTGCCGCCGAAGCCGTGGCCCAGCAGCACGACCGGCCGCCGTCCCGACGCCTCGGGTCGCCACACGGACACGTCGAGGGTGACCGCGGCCCCGTCAGGCTCGGGACGCACCGGCACCCGGAGCTGCTCGGGAGCGGCCACCTGGGCTGCCGGCGCGGCAGCCAGCCTCGCTGGCGCCGCGGGAGCCGTCGCCGCGGGAGCCGTCGCCGCGGGAGCCGTCGCCGCGGGAGCCGTCGCCGCGGGAGCCGTCGCCGCGAACGCGGCACCCCGGGGACCCGTCCACCCGAGCACGGCGAGCACGGCGAGCAGGCCGAGCGGCAGGAGCCGGCGAAGGCGACCGCTCGGGCGGCGCCTCCACCTCGGCGGCTGCTCGAGAGGCGGCATGCAGGTAGCAAACCACGACGTCGGCCGCGTCCCTCTCGCCGCCCTGCCTCAATGACCGGGTCGCGGACCCCACCCGGCTCGGCGACGGCCTCTGGTAGACATCGCGGTATGGCCACCATCACCCGGCGCGGCGGCACCGTGCAGACCGTCGGCGACCTGCCCGCCGTCGGGTCGACCGCCCCCGCCTTCGTGCTCACCGACACCGACATGGGCGACGTGACGCGCCCGACCGGTGTGCGCACTGTGCTCAACATCTTTCCCAGCGTCGACACCGGCACGTGCGCAAGGAGCGTGCGCACCTTCAACGGGCTCGCCGCCGGGCTTGTCGACACCCGGGTCATCTGCGTCTCGGCCGACCTGCCGTACGCCCTCGCCCGCTTCTGCGGCGCAGAGGGCATCGAGAGGGTGACGACCGCGTCCAGCTTCCGCTCGACGTTCGGGACCGACTACGGCATGACCATGACCGGGGGCGACATGCGAGGGCTGCTGGCCCGCGCCATCGTCGTGCTCGACGCCGACGGCACGGTGCTGCACACCCAGGTCGTCCCCGACATCGGTCAGGAGCCTGACTACGAGGCGGCGCTCGCCGCGCTGGGCGCCGCTGGTTCGAGGTAATCCAACGCCGCCGGCAGCCGCCGATTACCTCGAACCAGCGGCGGGGCCAGCGGCGAACCAGCGGCGGGGCCAGCGGTGGGGCCAGCGGCGGGGGTCAGCGGGTGTCGGCATCCACCCAGTCGAGGGTGCGGCGCACGGCCTTGGCCCAGGTGCGATAGAGCCGCTCCCGCTCGCCGGCATCCATCCGCGGCGACCAGCGCCGGTCCTCGCCCCAGTTGCGCCGGATCTCGTCGGCGCCGGACCAGTAGCCCACGGCCAGCCCGGCGGCATACGCGGCCCCCAGCGCCGTCGTCTCGGCGACGACGGGCCGCACGACGTCCACTCCGAGCAGGTCCGCCTGGAACTGCATGAGCGTCTCGTTGACGACCATGCCGCCGTCGACGCGCAGCTCGGTCAGCGGCACGCCCGAGTCGGCGTCCATCGCCTCGAGCACCTCGCGGGTCTGAAAGGCGGTCGCCTCCAGCGCGGCGCGGGCGACGTGCGCCCGCGTCACGTAGCGGGTCAGGCCGACGAGGGCGCCGCGGGCGTCTGGGCGCCAGTGCGGCGCGAAGAGGCCGGAGAAGGCCGGGACGAAGTAGGCGCCGCCGTTGTCGGGGACCGAGGTCGCGAGCGACTCGACCTCCGCCGTCGAGCCGATGATCCCGAGGTTGTCGCGCAGCCACTGCACGAGTGAGCCGGTCACCGCGATCGAGCCCTCGAGGGCGTAGACCGGCGGTGCGCCGCCCAGCCGGTAGCACACCGTCGTCAGCAACCCGTGCGTCGAGGAGACGACCTCCGTGCCTGTGTTGAGCAGCATGAAGTTGCCGGTGCCGTAGGTGTTCTTCGCGCTGCCGGGCTCGAGGCAGGCCTGCCCGAACATGGCGGCCTGCTGGTCCCCGAGGATCCCCGCGACCGGTATGCCGCCGAGCAGGCCGGGCGCGCACGTGCCGTAGATCTCGGAGGAGGAGCGGACCTGCGGCAGCATCCCGCGGGGGATCCCCATCTCGGCCACGATCGCCTCGTCCCAGTCGAGGGTGCGCAGATCCATCAGCAGCGTCCGCGAGGCGTTGGTCACGTCGGTGACGTGGACCCCGTCCCGCTCGGCGCCGCCGGTGAGGTTCCACACGAGCCAGCTGTCGACGGTGCCGCACAGCAGCTCGCCCGCCTCCGCGCGCTCACGCGCTCCCGGCACGGCATCGAGTACCCAGCGCACCTTGGGGCCGGCGAAGTAGGTCGCGAGCGGCAGCCCGGTGACCTCGCGCCAGCGCCCCGGCCCGGCGTCACGGGCCAGCTCGTCGCAGAGCGGCTGGGTCCGGGTGTCCTGCCAGACGATGGCGTGGTGGACGGGCTCGCCCGTCGCCCGGTCCCACACCACGGCGGTCTCACGCTGGTTCGTGATGCCGACGGCCACGATCTGCCGGGCCTGCACGTCGGCATGGCCCAGCGCGCCCTCCACCACGGCGCATGCGTTGCGCCACAGCTCCATCGGGTCGTGCTCGACCCAGCCGGCGCGGGGGAGGATCTGCCGGTGCTCGCGCTGGTCCGCGCCGACGATGCGCCCGGCTCGGTCGAAGACCATGGCTCGGGTGCTCGTCGTGCCCTGGTCGATGGCGAGGACGAAGGTGTGCTGCGAGGTCGACATGGGTCCGACGGTAGCGAGCCCACCTGCTCGTCGCTGTCTAGAGTGGACGAGCCAACCACTGCCGCCGAAGGAGCAGGAATGACCACTCCGGTGCGTCTCGACGGGGAGTACCGAGCCCGAGCATGGCGGCGGCTCGGCACCAAGGACTTCGACGTGCTGGTCGTCGGCGGCGGGGTGACCGGTGCGGGAGTCGCCCTCGACGCCGCGACCCGGGGCCTGTCGACCGCCCTCGTCGAGCAGCGCGACTTCGGCTCGGGCACCTCCTCGCGGTCCTCGAAGCTCTTCCACGGGGGCCTGCGCTACCTGGAGCAGATGAACTTCGACCTGGTCCGCGAGGCCCTGCGCGAGCGCGAGCTCATGCTCGGCCGGATCGCGCCGCACCTCGTGCGACCGGTCTCGTTCCTCTATCCCCTCAAGGGTCGCGGCTGGGAGCGGCCCTACGTCACGGCCGGCCTGGCGCTCTACGACACCATCGGGGGCGCCCGCTCGGTCCCCCGCCACCGTCAGCTGACCCGCACGGGCGCGCTCAAGCTCGCCCCCGCCCTGCGACCCGACGCGCTCACCGGCGGGCTGCTCTACTACGACGCCCAGGCCGACGACGCCCGGCACACCCTCACGACGGTCCGCACGGCGGCGGCATACGGCGCGACCGTGCTCAGCTCGGCACGGGTGGTGGGGCTGCAGCGCGCCGGCGAGCGGGTGGTCGGCGCGATCGTGGAGGCCGTCGCGTGGGGCGAGCGCACGCAGGTGTCCGCGTCCGCGGTCCGCAACCCAACCCCCCAGCGGATCGGCTTCGGGCAGCGGCGAATGCTCCTCTTCGGATTTGCGGGCGGCATACCACCAGACCATCGCAGAGATTCCCGCGAGGAGCATGATGATGCTGACCCCTGTCCAGACAATGTTTTCTCCCGTCGGAAGGTTCCCCACCAAGGGTTCATAGGGCCAGTTGTTCGTGAAGGAAATCGTATCGTTCGGTCGATCCGTGGAAGCCGACCAAGAGGACCAGAAGAAGAAAGCCGAGAGCCAGCGGAGCCGTGTTTTATCCGTTAATG
>CALMNV010000181.1 GCA_937873285.1 uncultured Intrasporangium sp.
CTGGTGGTTCTCGTCCCAGGCGGAGACGCCATAGGGCATCCGCGCCAGCGCGTCGCTGAGCATGGTCGTGGCATCGTTCGCGCCGTCCGCGCGCGCCGAGCCCTGTCCGTCGCGGTTCATACGCTTCCGGCTCCCCGCATGGGACCGGGAAAGTCGCACCCGGTGTTTAATGACGACTTAAACCAGCACCAAATACGGCGTATTTTTTCACTCTATGCGTGTATCGCTCACCCCCGGTCCCGTGCCGCAAGGGTTCGGAGCCGCAGGGCATTGAGCCTGATGAACCCGGCGGCATCCTTCTGATCGTAGGCGCCACGGTCGTCCTCGAAAGTGACGAGGGCGTCCGAATAGAGCGACTTCGGGCTCTTCCGGCCGACGACGATGACGTTGCCCTTGTAGAGCTTGAGCCGCACCTGGCCGGTGACGTGGAGCTGGGTCTGGTCGATAAAGGCCTGGAGCGCCACGCGCAGCGGCGTGTACCACTGCCCGTAATACACCAACTCGGCATAGCGCTGGGCGATCACGTCCTTGTAATGCAGCGTGTCGCGGTCGAGGCGCGGCACGGCGGCGCCGACCAGGCGAGCCCGGCCGCGGCCCTGAGAGCCGGTCCAGGGCACTCAGGGTCCGCCGGCACGCCCCGGGTGCTTCCCGGGCACGCCCTCCGACCGCTGTGCGACGATGCGAGAGTGGTGCAGCTGACCCGGGCGCTCGACGCCAAGCAGTTCCACCCCTTCCTCGAGGGGCTGGACTACCCGATGTTCATCGTCACGACCGTCCACGCCGGCGAGCGCTCCGGCTGCCTCATCGGCTTCGCCACCCAGGTCAGCGTCCACCCGCCCCGCATGCTCGCCTGCCTCTCGGTGCGCAACCACACCTACCGCGTCGCCCGAGATGCCCAGCTGATGGCCCTGCACGCCCTCGCCGAGGATCAACGGGAGCTCTCGGAGCGCTTCGGTGAGCAGACCGGCGACACGGTCGACAAGTTCCGCCACGGCGGCTGGCACACCGGGCCGGGCGGCGTGCCGCTGCTCGACGACTGCCCGCGGGTGATGCTCGGGCGCATCGCCCAGCAGGTCCCCTTCGGCGACCACGTCGGCTTCGTGCTCGACCCGATTTTGGCCGAGCGGCGCGACGGCTCGCCGGGCCTCGCCTTCCAGGCCGTGCGCGACATGTCGCCCGGGCACGACGCGTGACCGCGGCCGCGGCGCTCCGGCTCAACCGGCTGCACCCGAGCCCCTGCGAGGAGGTCGAGGCCGCCGCGGCATACGCCTATCCCGAGCCGGACGGGCGCTACCTGCGGGTCAACATGGTCTCCAGCGTCGACGGCTGCGCCGTCCTCGACGGGCGCGTGGGGGCGCTCACCGGGCCCGCCGACCAACGGCTGCTCGTCCTGCTCCGCTCGCTCGCGGACGTGCTGCTCGTCGGCGCCGCCACCGTGCGAGCCGAGGGCTACGGCCCGGTGCGCACCCGACCCGAGCTGCGCGAGCTGCGGGCGGCGAACGGCCAGCTCCCGGCGGCCCGGCTCGCCGTCGTCAGCCGCACCATCGACGTCGACCTCGGCTCGCGGGCCTTCACCGACGCGGTCGAGCGGCCGCTCGTCGTCACGACGGAGCTCGCCGGCCGCGACCGCGTCCGGGAGGCGCGGCGGGTGGCCGACGTGCTGGTCGCGGGCGAGCGCACCGTCGACCTCGGCGTGGCGACCGACCGGCTGCTTGAGGCCGGTATGCCGCGGATGCTCTCCGAGGGCGGCCCACACCTGCTCGCCGACCTCTACGCGAGCGACCTCGTCGACGAGCTCTGCCTCGCGATCTCGCCGCTCGTGACGTGCGGCGAGGGGTCGAGGATCACCGCCGGCCCGGTGCTGCCCACGTTGCGCCCGCAGCGCCTCCAGACGGTGCTCGAGCGCGACGAGTTCCTCTTCCTGCGCTACGTGCGCTGCTGACGACGTGCGCCTGCCGTCGCCGCCAGCAGCGGGACGGGCGGCCCAAGGGTCACCTTGTAGCCTGCTGCGGTGAGTCACGCATCCGCCCCCGGCCCCGGCGCCGCACCGGAGCCGGCCGGTGACCCCCGGGCGGAGCGCGTCGGGTCCGCGGTCCGGGCCTGGCAGCGCGCCCTCGCCGACCTCGGTGGGCGCAACACGCTGCTGTGGTATCGCGACCTCCCCCTCGGCACCCTCGACCTCACGACGGCCCACCCCGGTGGCGTCTCGATGCTGCTCGCCGGGCGCCGCACCCACCTGTCCGACCTCGTGCGCGAGCCGGTCGCGCTGGAGGAGGCCCGGCGGCGCGCCCGCGCGGTGCACGCCAAGGCCCTCGAGCTGAAGGAGGAGCGGGGGATCCCCGCCGGCTTCATCGCCGTGGGCATGGCGACGTGGTCGCCGCCGCGCGCGCCCCGCCGCCCCGCCTCGCCGGTCCTGCTCCGCCCCTGCGTGCTGAGGCCGACCGGGGCCGCGCAGGACGACTTCGAGCTCGACCTCTCAGCGGAGGTGGCGTTCAACCCCGTCCTGCGCGACTACCTCCGCTCCGAGCAGGGGCTTCGCCTCGACGCCGACGAGCTCGCCGAGCAGGCGAGCGCCGGCGGCAAGTTCGACCCCTACCCCGTGTATGCCGCCCTCTCCCGGGCCTGCGCGCACGTGCCCGACTTCACGGTGACGCCGCGGCTCGTCCTCGCCACCTTCTCCGCGACCAAGTCGCCCATGGTCGCCGACCCCACCGAGCAGGGCGAGGTCCTGGCGCACCACGACGTCGTCGCGGCTCTCGCGGGGGACGCGTCGGCGCTCGCCGCGGTGCGGATGCCGGTGCCGGACCCGTCGCCCGACCCCGACCCGGAGCGCGAGCACCTCGTCCTCGACGCCGACTCCTCGCAGCAGGCGGCCATCGACGCGGTGCGCGCCGGTGCCCACCTGGTCATCCAGGGGCCGCCCGGCACGGGCAAGTCCCAGACGATCGCCAACCTCGTCGCCGCGCTCGCCGCCGACGGGAGGTCGACGCTGCTCGTCGCCGAGAAGCGAGCCGCCATCGACGCGGTGCTCGGCCGCCTGACCACGGTCGGGCTCGGCGACCTGGTCCTCGACGCCTACGACGGCGCCGTCAACCGCCGGTCCATGGCGGCACAGCTCGCCGACGGCCTCGGCGGCACGTCCGCCCCGGAGCCGTCGACCAAGGGAGACGCCTCCGTGGGCGTGCTGCGTGACCGCCGCCAGCGGCTCGTCGAGCACGTCGCGGCCCTGCACCGGACACGCGAGCCGTGGGGCGTCTCCGCGCACGACGTGCAGGAGGCGATGGTGGGCCTCGCAAGCCGCACGCCGGCACCCCTCTGCTCCGTCCGGCTGCGCCCACCGGTCATCGACGAGCTGCCGAGGCAGCGGGTCGTCGAGCTCGGGCGGCGCCTCCGGGACGCCGTCGGGCTCGGCGCCTGGACCGGCGAGGGCGCCGACCCCTGGTTCGGCGCCCGCATCCTCACCTCCGAGGACGCCACCCAGGCGCTGGAGCTGACCACCCGCCTCAGCGCGACGGGGCTGCCGGCAGCCGCCGAGCGGCTCGACGCCATCATGGCCGACTCGCACGTGCCAGCGGCCACCTGCGCCAGGGACTGGGTCTCCGCCTTCGAGACCATGGCGAAGGTCCGGGAGACGCTGGAGGTCTTCCGCCCGGAGGTCTTCGACGTGCCGCTCACCGAGCCCATCGCCGCGACGGGCACGGCCGCCTGGCGGCAGGCGCACGGCATACAGATGGGGTGGCTGACCCGCTGGAAGGTCAAGCAGCAGACCAAGCGCCTGCTGCGGCCCGGCCGTCCGCCGGCCCACCTGCACGAGGAGCTCGTCGCGGCGAGCGAGCAGCGCAGCGACTGGTTCCGGCTCGTCGGCGGCGGCGGACGTCCGGAGATCTCCGCAGACCTCGACGAGGGACTCGACCTGCTCGACGAGGTGGCGACCGAGCTCGAGTGGCTCGCCGGACGTCTCGCCCCCACCGCCGGCGGCTCCGACCTGCTCGACCTGCCCCTGGCCGACCTGCGCGCCCGCCTCGCCGCGCTCGCGGACCGGCCGGACCGTCTCGCGGTCCTGCCCCAGGTGACCGGCACGCTCGACGAGCTGCGCGCCGCCGGGCTCGGCGAGGTGGTGGCCGACCTCGCGTCTCGGGGGGTGCCCGCCGAGCTGGTCCCAGCCGAGGTGGACCACGTGTGGTGGGCCTCGGTCATCCCCGAGAACAGCCGGCGCAACCCGCGCTACGGCGGCCACGAAGGGCCGGCGCTGCGACGCGCTGCCGATAAGTA
>CALMNV010000182.1 GCA_937873285.1 uncultured Intrasporangium sp.
ACTGCGGCAGGTGCGGCCACCGCGAGACGGTCGACCTCGACACGTTCCACAGCGGCAAGCTCGTGTGGAAGGTCGACTGGCCGATGCGGTGGGCACACGAGCGAGTGATGTTCGAGCCGTCGGGGGTGGACCACCAGTCGCCCGGCTCGTCCTTCGCCGTGGGCAAGGACCTGGCTCCGATCTTCGGCTGGGAGCGGCCGATCGGGCCGATGTACGCCTTCGTCGGCATCGCCGGGATGGCGAAGATGAGCTCGTCGCGCGGCGGTGTGCCGATTCCCAACGACGCGCTCGAGGTCATGGAGCCCCAGGTGCTGCGCTGGCTCTACGCGCGGCGACGGCCCAACCAGAGCTTCGACATCGCCTTCGGCCAGGAGCTGCAGCGGCTCTACGACGAGTGGGACTCCCTGGCGCGCAAGGTCGCCGGAGGCGCCGCCCAGCCCGCCGACCTTGCTGCGCACCTGCGGGCCACGACGACGAGCCGTGGGGCGCTGCCGTCGACGCCGCGGCCGATGTCGTTCCGCACGCTCGCGTCGGTCATCGACATCACGGCCGGCGACGAGGTGCAGGCCGCGCGCATCCTGTCCGACCTCGAGCCCGACCGCCCGGTCACCTCGGTCGACGAGCTGCGACCCCGGCTCGACTGCGCCGAGCGCTGGATGCTCGGCTACGTGCCGGCCACGGAGCGCACCGTCGTGCGCACGTCGCCCGACGACGCGCTGCTGGCCTCGCTGAGCGCGGGCGAGCGCGAGGCGCTGCGACTGCTCCTCGACCGGCTGGACGAGCACTGGTCGCTCGAGGGACTGACCCACCTCGTGTATGCCGTGCCCAAGCTCCAGCGCGGCCTCGATCCCGACTCCCGAGCCAAGGATCCGGAGCTGAGCCGGGCCCAGCGAGTCTTCTTCGTGCTGCTCTACCGGTTGCTCATCGCCAAGGACACCGGCCCGCGGCTGCCGACGCTGCTCCTGGCCGTCGGCGCCGACCGCGTCCGGACCCTGCTCGGCGAGGGCTCGCGCGCCTGACCCTGCTCGACCCACCGTGTTGTCGAGTGGTCACTTCGGCACGGTCTGGCTGGGACGGAACTGGCCACTCGACGGTGGCTCGGTTCAGGCACTCGACCCACCGTGGTGTCGAGTGGTCACTTCGGCACGGTCTGGCCCGGACGGAACTGGCCACTCGACAGGGCGGTGGGGGGAGACGTAGTGGGGCGGGGGACGGGCCGCTGGGGGGAATAGCGGGCCGTCCCCCGCCCAGAGTCATCCGGTGGGGCCGGGACTCGAGGCGACGACAGGGTCTCGGGGGGAGTGAGACCGGCGGGGGGTGGGTGTTCGCGCTCCGTCGATCGCCTATTGCATAGCCTGCCCTACCCGCGAACCCGGCCGCCCCATAAGTCCGGTTTCTTTACTCACTCTTTACGCTTTTCGGGTGTAATCCGGACGCTCCGGGGCGAAGCGTGTGAGGCGGGTCACAAAGCCGCGTCTGAGCCGACGAGGACCGCCATCCGGTGTGCGGCCCGCGTGAGGGCAACATAGAGCACCCGCACCCCTCCGGGCGACTCCGCCGCGATGGCCGCGGGGTCGACGACGACCGTCGCATCGTATTCCAGCCCCTTCGTGGACATGGGGTCGGTGACGACCACCCGGCCCCGCCTCAGGCCGGCCAGCGGTGCCATCGCGGCGGCCCACCGAGCCGGCGTGATGACCGCGAGCGAGCCCTCCACCTCGTCGGCGAGCGACTCCACGGCGTGCCGGGCGGCGGCGAGCGGGTCGGCCCCGAGCGGCGCCTCCGAGGGAGAGACTCCGGTCTCGCGCACTGCCTCCGGGATGTCGGCATCCGGCACCTCGCGCCGCACGACGCGCGCGGCATAGTCGAAGATCTCGCGGGCGTTGCGGTAGTTCGTCGCCATCCGGAAAGACCGCCGCGGCTGACCGCCGAACGCCTCCTCCCGCGCCGCCTCCGCCTCCGGCTGGTCGGGCCACGACGCCTGCGCGGCGTCGCCCACGACGGTCCACGACGCGTGCCGTCCGCGGCGGCCGATCATCCGCCACTGCATCGGGGAGAGATCCTGCGCCTCGTCGATGAGCACGTGCGCATACTCCTCGGGCCGTCCCACGCGGCCGGCCAGCAGCCGGGCTCGCGGGTCCTCGTCGCTGACGACCGGGTCCGAGTCGTGAGCCGGCTCCCGGACGGGCTGCACCTCGGTGACGCCGTACTGGCCGAGGTCCTCGAGCTCCTCGATCTCGTAGAACCCCCGCTCCTCGCGGGGCTCCTCCTGGACCGGCCCCAGCTTGGCCGCCACGTCGTCGATGAGGGCGACGTCGGCGACCGACCACGTGCCCAGGTCGAGGGCGCACCGGAAGGAGGTGGCGAGCCGGTCCGCGTCGTCAGCGCAGAGGCTGCCGTGGGCGTGCCGCCGCACGAGCTCGGCGTCGGCCAGCCAGAGGAGCACCTCCCGGGGGTCGACCTGGGGCCACCACTCGCCGAGGAAGCCGTCGATGTCGAGATGGTCCTCCCACCGGTCGAGGAAGGCCACCTTGGCGTCGCGCTCACCCGTGATGCCGAGGGAGGCCCACGCCGCCTCGCCGAGCGCGGCTCGGGCCGCGGGCACCGCGAGGTTGCGCTGGTGCTGGCGCAGCACGTGGGCCCGGACCCGGTCGAGGTCCCGGCTGTCGAGCCGCACCGCATGGCCCGCCACCATGACCCGCAGCTCGGTCGGAGCGCCGGGGACCCGGCCCCGAGCGGCCGCCGCCAGCAGCTTGCGGATCCGCGTCGTGCCCTTGAGCCGCGCCACATCGGGCGGGTCCAGCCGCTCCGTGTCGACGGCGTCGACGACCCCGCCGACGGCCCGCAGCACGACGCTGTCCTCCCCGAGGGAGGGCAGGACCCGCTCGATGTATGCCGTGTAGGCGCCCGAGGGCCCGACGACGAGGATCCCCCCGGACTCGAAGCGCCGCCGGTCGGAGTAGAGCAGGTATGCCGCGCGGTGCAGGGCGACGACCGTCTTGCCCGTTCCCGGCCCCCCGGTGATCTCGGTGACGCCGCGCGCGGGCGCGCGGATGGCCTCGTCCTGGTGGGCCTGGATCGTCGCGACGATGTCGCGCATCCGAGCGCCGCGACTGCGGGTCAGCGCGGCCATGAGGGCGCCGTCGCCGACGACGACGATGTCGTCCGGAGGCTCGGGCACCATGAGGTCGTCCTCGACCCCGACCACGGTGGCTCCGCGGCTGCGCAGCACCCGACGACGCACGACGCTCATCGGCTGGGCGGGCGTGGCCTGATAGAACGGCGACGCCGCGGGTGCGCGCCAGTCGATGACGAGCGGCTCGTAGTCGTCGTCACGCACCCCGAGCCGGCCGATGTAGCGCACCTCGCGCTCGGTCCGGGACCGCTCGCCCCGGCCGTGCTCGTGGTCGAGGTCGAGCCGGCCGAAGACGAGCCCCTCGTACTGCGTGTCGAGGGCGGAGCGGCGCTTGGCGGCATGGAAGACGAGGGCGTCGCGCTCGAAGAGGCCGGCTGCCTCCTCGAAGCCCACCTCACCGGACTTGACGATCTGCCCGCGGGCGAGCCCCTCGGCGTGCACGACGTCGGCGCGGCGTCCCGCCTTCTCCAGCTCCGAGTGGACCCGGTCGACGTGGGCCTGCTCGATCGCGATCTGCTCGGTGACGCTCTGCTCGGTGACGGCATCGGGGACGGCCGCCCCCCGGGTCTCGACGTTCGAAGAAGTCACGGCTCCAAGTGCTCTCGGTCGTGGGGTCGTCCGGCGTGCTCCCGGACGCCCACCTGCCGGCGCTCCGTCCGGTGGCGGGAACGCGCCAGTCTAATGTGCCTGCATGCCAGCACCCGGGGACGGTCCACCCAGCGAGGCGGCGACGTCCGGCGCCGTGCTCCCGCCCAGCCGCTGTATGCCGCCCACGGGAGAGCCGCTCGTCGGGGCAGTCGTGCGCCTCGACGTCATGAGCCCGCCCGACGCTCCCGGCCTCTTCGAGGTCTACGGTGACCCCGCCTGCTACCAGCACGGCTACCTCATGTCGCGCAGGCACGTCGAGCTCGGCGTGCGCGGCGACCCGGCGCAGGTGGCGCCCGCGATGGCGCTGCTGCGCTCGCTCGTCAAGTTCCCCTACAAATGAAAAGCCCGCCGGGCGGCGGGCTTTCCGTACCTGCGTCCTGCGGCGCTGCTTAGGCGGCCTTCTTCGCCTTCGCGAGGCCCTTGACCGTCTCGGTCGCGGCGGAGACGTTGGCTTCCGCCATCTCGGTCGCCTGCTTCGCGACCTTGTTGAAGTTGTCGTACGCGGAGTTCGCGGCGGCGAGCATCGACTTCACCGCGGCGACGGCGACGTCGGAGCCGGCCGGGGCGTTCTTCGACACCTTGTCGAGCAGCGAGACGAAGTTCTCGTTCCACTCGGCGACGCGGCGCTCGGCGACCTTGCTCAGCTCGGCATTGGTGGTCGTCGCGACTTCGTAGACGCTCTTCGAGTAGGCGATCGCCTTCTCGACGGCCGGCTGGGCGAAGGCGTTCTGCAGGCTCACGAACTCCTGCACGTCCTTCGCGCCGAGCAGGGCGCGGGTGTTGGCGATCGAGTCTTCGAACGCGCTTCGCACGGCGCTCGCGTTCAGGTTCGCCAGCTTCTCCAGCGCAGCGAACTGCGCGTTGGCGACGGCGAGGATGGACTCTACATTGGCCTTGTTGGCGGCCTGGATCTGTTCGGGGGTCACGTACATTGTCAGCTCCTTGCTGAGGTCGGTTATCTGGTTGGGCGCATTGTTGCGCTGCACAAAACTGATTCTATGCGTGTCGCCGA
>CALMNV010000183.1 GCA_937873285.1 uncultured Intrasporangium sp.
GGGGTTGGCCGTCGTCGTCTGCAGCGACTGCAGCACCCCCTCGACGTCGGTGAAGACGTTCATCGTCGACAGCACCATCCACAGCACGGCGGTGAGGATCACCCCGGCGATGCCCAGGGCGACCGAGAGCAGGAAGCTCATCTTCATCACCGACCAGGGGTCGACCCGGGCGACCGCGAGCCGCACGCGTCGCGGCCCCTTGCGGGGCGCCTTGCCCTTGGCCGCGCCGGTGGGCGCCTGTGCGGCGCCGGGGGCAGCCTGAGCGCCGCCGGTCACCGGCCGGGTGACGGGCTGGGTCTGCGTGGACTGGGAGGTCACGGCGCGTGCGGTGCCGAGGCCTCCGTCCGTCAGTCCGCGTGCACGCTCGGAACTTGTGCTCACTCGTCACCTCCGCTGTCGCCCTCGGGTCTGGCCTCCCCGCTGGAGGTCCCCTCCGACGGTACGCCATCACCGGCGGGAACCACAGTCGGCGGCACCGGCGCCGCCTCGCCCGCGATGCCGACGTCGACCCCCGCCGGCTCCTCGGCCTCCTCGAGCTCGCCCTCGGCGGTGCTCTCGGCGCTGCGCGCCACGGCGACGATCGAGTCCCCACGGTCCGGCTTGGCGAACATCACGCCCTGCGTGGAGCGACCAGTGGACCGTATGCCGTCGACCCGCGACCGCACGATCTTGCCCTTCTCCATCACGACGAGCACCTCGTCGGTGTCGCTCACCGTGAGCGCGCCGACCAGGTCGCCGCCCTTCTCCGACACCCTGGCCACCTGGATGCCGGTGCCGCCCCGGCCCTGCAGCCGGTATTCCGCGACGGGGGTGCGCTTGGCCAGGCCGTTCTCGAAGACGACGAAGACGTCTGGCTCCTCGCCGAGCCGCACGACCGACATCGCGAGCAGCCGGTCCTCGCCCCGGAACTTCATCCCGGTGACGCCTGAGGTCGAGCGGCCCATCGGCCGCAGCGCCGTGTCGGTGGCGGTGAAGCGCACCGACTGCCCCTTGCGGGAGACGAGGAGCAGGTCGTCGGCCGCCGACGCGAGCTCCGCGCCGACGAGCTCGTCGCCCTCTCGGAGGTTGACCGCGATCAGCCCACCCGAGCGCGGCGAGTCGTAGTCGGCCAGGCGGGTCTTCTTGACCAGCCCTGCCCGCGTGGCAAGGACGAGATACTCCGCCGACTCGTAGTCGCGGATCGCGAGCACCTGGGCGATCTGCTCGTCGGGCTGGAAGGCGAGCAGGTTGGCGACGTGCTGGCCCTTGGAGTCCCGGCCGCCCTCGGGCAGCTCGTAGGCCTTGGCCCGGTAGACCCGGCCGAGGTTGGTGAAGAAGAGCAGCCAGTGATGGGTGGTCGTCGTGAAGAAGTGCTCGACGACGTCCTCCCCGCGCAGGCTCGCACCCCGCACCCCCTTTCCGCCCCGCTTCTGCGAGCGGTAGAGGTCGACGCGGGTCCGCTTCGCGTAGCCGCCCCGGGTGATCGTGACGACGACGTCCTCCTCCGGGATGAGGTCCTCGACCGACATGTCCCCGTCGAAGGGCATGATCGTGGTGCGCCGCTCGTCGCCGTAGCGATCGACGATCTCCTGCAGCTCCTGCGAGACGATGTCGCGCTGGCGCTGCGGCGAGGCGAGGATCGCGCGGTATTCGTCGATCATCGCCTGCAGCTCGTCGTGGTCGCGCTGGATCCGCTCCCGCTCGAGCGCGGCGAGCCGGCGCAGCTGCATCGTGAGGATGGCGTTGGCCTGCACCTCGTCGACGTCGAGCAGCCCCATCAGGCCGTCCCTGGCCACCTCGACGGTGCGGCTCGCGCGGATCAGGGCGATCACCTCGTCGAGCATGTCGAGGGCCTTGAGGTAGCCGCGCAGGATGTGGATGTCGGCCTCGGCCTTGCGCAGCCGCCACTGCGTGCGGCGGACGATGACGTCGATCTGGTGCTCCACCCAGTGCCGGATGAAGGCCGACAGCGGCAGGGTGCGCGGCACGTCGTCGACGAGGGCCAGCATGTTGGCCCCGAACGTCGTCTGCAGCTGGGTGTGCTTGTAGAGGTTGTTGAGCACGACCTTGGGCACGGCGTCGCGCTTGAGCTTGATGACCAGCCGCTGACCGCTCCGGCCCGAGGTGTGGTCCTCGATGTCCGCGATCCCGGAGATCCGCCCGTCCTTGACCAGGTCGGCGATCTTCAGGGCGAGCATGTCGGGGTTGACCTGGTAGGGCAGCTCGGTGACGACCAGGCACTGGCGGCCCTGGATCTCCTCCACCTCGACGACCGCCCGCATGATGATCGACCCGCGCCCGGTGCGGTAGGCGTCCTCGATGCCGCGCCGGCCCATGATGAGCGCGCCCGTCGGGAAGTCCGGCCCGGTGACGATGCCGAGCAGCGCCTCGAGCATCTCCTCGCGCGGCATGTCCGGGTGCTGCAGGTAGAACTGGGCGCCGGCCGCGACCTCCCGCAGGTTGTGCGGCGGGATCAACGTGGCCATGCCGACCGCGATGCCCGCCGAGCCGTTGACGAGCAGGTTGGGGAACCGGCTGGGCAGCACCGACGGCTGGAGCGTCTTGCCGTCGTAGTTGGGCACGAAGTCGACGGTGTCCTGCTCGATGTCGCGCACCATCTCCATGGCGATGGGCGCCATCCGGCACTCGGTGTAGCGCGGCGCGGCGGCGCCGTCGTTGCCGCGGGAGCCGAAGTTGCCCTGCCCCTGCACGAGCGGGTAGCGCAGCGACCAGTCCTGCACGAGCCGGACCAGCGCGTCGTAGATGGGCCCGTCTCCGTGCGGGTGGTAGTGGCCCATCACGTCGCCGACGACCCGCGCGCACTTGTTGAAGCCGCGGTCCGGGCGGTAGCCGCCGTCGTACATCGCGTAGACGATCCGGCGGTGCACCGGCTTCAGCCCGTCACGCACGTCGGGCAGCGCACGGCTGACGATGACGGACATCGCGTACTCGATGTAGGAGCGCTGCATCTCCGTGTTGAGGTCGACCGCCTCGACCCGGTCGTGGCCCTCACGCAGGGGCGCCGCGGTCCCCTGGTTGTCCGTCTCGTCCGGCTCCGCTGCCTCCGGGTCCTCACCCGGCAGGAGGATCGAGTCGACGCTGTCCTCCGGCGTCTCGGGCACGTCGTCACCCGCGGTCGGCGGCTGCTCGCTCAAGGAAGCTCCCTCGTCTCGTGGTGGTGCAGGTCTGCGTCGGCTGCTCGGCGCATCGTGGTGCCTACGTCGTGCCTACGTCGTGGTGCCTACGTGGTGCAGTGCGTCATGGGTCTGGGCCGCGGCGGTGCTGATGCCGTATGCCGTGTGCCGCCCGGTCACACGTCGAGGAAGCCCACGTCGCGGGCGTTGCGCTGGATGAAGCTGCGGCGCGACTCGACGTCCTCGCCCATGAGGACGGCGAAGACCTCGTCGGCCTTGGCAGCGTCCTCGAGCGTCACCTGCAGCAGCGTGCGCGTCGCCGGGTTCATCGTCGTGTCCCACAGCTCGTTGTAGTTCATCTCGCCGAGGCCCTTGTAGCGCTGGACCGGGTTGTCCTTGGGCAGCCGCCAGCCCTTGCCCTCGCCGATGCCCCGCAGGCCGTCGCGCTCGCGGTCGGAGTAGGCGAACTGGTGGGGCGCGTTGCTCCACCGCAGCCGGTAGAGCGGCGGCTGCGCCAGATAGACGTAGCCGGCCTCGATGAGCGGGCGCATGAAGCGGAAGAGCAGCGTGAGCAGCAGGGTCCGGATGTGCATGCCGTCGACGTCCGCGTCAGCCATCAGCACGATCTTGTGATACCTGGCCTTGGCCAGGTCGAAGTCCTCGCCGATGCCGGTGCCGAACGCGGAGATGAGCGCCTGGACCTCGGCGTTGGCGAGGATCTT
>CALMNV010000184.1 GCA_937873285.1 uncultured Intrasporangium sp.
GGCGAGGACGTCGGCCCAGGCACCGGCGGCCAACGAGCCGGCGCCGTGCAGGTGCAAGGCGGCGGCCGGTGTGCCGGCAGCGGCCTGCACGGCATCCTCCAAGGGGATGCCGAGCTCGACCACGCACCAGCGGACCTCGTCGAGCAGGCTCGAGACGCTGCCGGCAAGACTGCCGGAGTCGGCGAGGCGGACCTGACGCCCCGAGACGCGCACCGAGCGGCCGCCGAGGGTGTATCGCCCCTCCGGCAGGCCGGCGGCTGACATGCAGTCGCTGACGAGGGCGATGCCGCCGGGCCCGACCGTGTCGAAGAGCAGCTGCACCGTCGCGCCGTCGAGGTGGACGCCGTCGGCGATGACCTCGAGCACCGCCTCACCCCGGCCGGCTGCGGATATGGCGGCCCCCACTGGCCCCGGTGCCCGCGAGAGCAGCGGCGGCATCCCGTTGAAGACGTGGGTCACGAGGGGCCGGCCACCGCGCACGGGCCGAGCGGCGAGGGCGGACAGCGCGGTGCGGGCCGTCGACGCGTCGGCGTCCGTGTGCCCGACCGCCCCGAGGATGCCGAGGTCGGCGAGCACGCCCGGGAGCCGGTCGGCGCCGGGCAGCTCCGGGGCGAAGGTCCAGTGCGCGATGCCATCCAGACCGGCGGCCGAGGCCAGGTCGCGCACCAGCCCGATATCGGGCGCGACGAGCGCCGCCGGGTCCTGTGCGCCGCAGCGAGCCACCGACAGGAACGGTCCCTCCAGATGCAGCCCGGCCAGCTCGCCGCTCGCGACGAGCGGAGCGCAGGCCCGTATGCCGCCGAGCAGCCGGCTCGCGCTCGCGGAGACGAGCGAGCCAACGACGGTCGTGCTGCCCGCCCGGTGGTGGTGGGTGGCGGCTGCGCGCGCTGCCGCGCCGGGGAGGCGGTCACCGGTGGCGGGCACACCGTCGGTGGAGGCGCGGGCCCCGGCGCCGAACTCTCCGCCTCCACCGCCGTGGCAGTGGATGTCGACGAGCCCGGGCAGAAGAGTCAGCCCAGGCTCCCAGCCCTCGGCAGGCGGGGCGGAGGCCAGCTGGGGGGGCACGTCCTCGCGCCGGCCGGCGAAGAGGATGCGCTCGCCCGCGACGACCACGGCGCCGTCGCGGACGATTCCGGTGGGGAGCAGCACGGCGCCGGTCAGCAGCATCGCCCGGGCTCCAGGGCTCGGCGGGGCGGAGGAGGTCACGTCAAGATGATGGACCTGCTCAGGTGACGCGGTCGGTCCGGGTCCAGCCCCGCCGCAGCCGCCTTCGCCAGGCACAGCCGGTGCACCCGCACGAGGTCGGCGAGCGGGTCGACGTCGCGGTGCTCGAAGTGCGCGCCCGTGTCACGGACCTGCTCGGCCAGTCCGTCGGGCACCTCGCCGAAGGCCCACGTCACGCGACCGGGTCCGGCGATGCTGATGGGTCCGTGTCGGTACTCCATCGCGGGATAGGACTCGGTCCACAGCTGCGCGGACTCGCGCAGCTTCAGCGCGGCCTCGTGCGCCAGGCCGACCGTCCACCCTCGCCCGAGGAAGGTCACCTGCTCGGCCTCGAGCAGCCCGGCCAGGGCGGACCCCTCGTGCTCGGCGAGCACCGTCCGGGCATCGCCGATGGCGGCGGTGACGTCCTCGCCGAGGCTCGCCCGCAGCAGCGCCAGGGTGGTCGTCGCGAAGCGCGTCTGCACGACCGAGCGCTCGTCGACCTCCGCCAGGGTCAGCGCCTCGTCCCCGAGGTCGGAGATCGGCGTGCCCGGCACGGCAACGACCGCCGAGGTGCGCCGGCCGCCCTCCCGGAGCGCGCGGAGCAGCTCGACGACCTCGGTCGTGGTGCCCGACCGGGAGATCGCGAGGACGAGGTCGTAGTCGCGCCGCTGCGGGAACTCGCTCGCGGCGTGGGCCTCGGTGCGGCCCTGCCCGGCGCGCTCACGTGAGGCGGCATACGCCTGCGCCATGAACAGCGAGGTGCCGCAGCCCACGACCGCGACCGACTGTCCCGGCTGCGGCAGGACGCGGCCGGCCTCCGGCAGGCGGCCGAGCACGGCTGCCCAGTCGTCGGCCTGTGTGGCGACCTCGGCAGCGAGGTGGGTGGTGGGCGCAGCGCTCGGCACGGGTGGGGATGACTGAGATTGCACGAGACGAAGCATCGTCGCTCAGAGTCGATCAGTCAAGATCACGGCGAGGATAGACCCCGTGACCAAATCTTTCCCCACCAATCGCTTGACGCGCGTCCGGCGCGAGGTCCACCCTGTCCGGAGGTGCCGCATCATGACCGAGGCGGCTCGAAACCGAAAGCAACCGCGCAGTGCCGCTCGGCATGCCAGGCAGGAGTGCATCACGATGACGTCTCGACACACCACCGCCGCCCGCGCCCTCGCGCTCACGGTGGCGACCGGCCTCGCCCTGGCCGCCTGCGGCGGCGGCACGGGAGCCGGCACGACCCCCGGCGCGGGTGGGGCCGGAGCCGCCACGGGCAAGGTCAGCAAGATCAAGCTGGTGGCCGCCGAGTACTCCAAGGACAACACTGCCGCCTTCTGGAAGAAGTTCGCCGAGACCTACAAGGCCAAGACGGGCGTGGACCTCGAGGTCCAGATCGTCAGCTGGGACACGATCGACCAGACGTCGAGCACGATGATCCAGAACAACAACGCGCCCGACATCCTCAACCTCAACGCCTACGCCTCCTACGCCAAGGACGGCCTGCTCTACAGCGCCGACGAGGTGCTGCCCGCCTCGGCCAAGAGCGACCTGCTCGACGCCTTCGTCAAGAGCGGCACCTACAACGGCAAGCTCTACGGCTTCCCCGACCTGTCCTCGGCGCGCGCGTTCTTCTACAACAAGGCGATCTTCGCCAAGGCCGGCATCTCCGCCCCGCCTCGGACGTGGGCCGAGTTCGAGACGGACGCGAAGAAGATCCGCGACCTGGGCGACGGCAGCATCGGCTACGGGCTGCCGCTCGGCCCGGAGGAGTCGCAGGGTGAGTTCTCCATGTGGCTGTTCAACAACGGTGGCAACTGGAAGGAGAACGGCGCGTGGGCGATCAACTCGCCCAAGAACGTCGAGACGCTGCAGTTCCTGCGCAAGCTGACCGACGAGAAGGTGACCCAGAACAACCCGGGCAAGACCAACCGCGCGGACGCCTTCAACCTCTTCAAGTCGGGCAAGGTCGGCATGGTCGTCGGCTTCTCGCCTCTCGCCGGCCAGCTCGACCAGGAGAAGAAGGTCGACTACGGGGTCGCGCCGATGCCGACCCAGCTCGCCCAGCCACAGACCTTCGGGGTCACCGACTACCTCATGGCGTTCAAGAAGGACGGCAACCAGGAGGCGGTCAAGGCCTTCTACGACCTCTACTACCAGAAGGACCAGGTCAACGAGTTCATCAAGGCCGAGGGGTTCCTGCCCGTGACGAAGAGCGGCCTGCAGTTCTTCGCCACCGACCCCAAGCTCAAGGTCTACCTCGACACGCTGCCCAACGCCCACCTCACGCCCACCGACGACCCCGGGTGGGACAAGGTCAAGCTGGCCGTGCAGCAGAACCTCGGCTCGGCCGTGGGCAGCGGCGGTGACCCCAAGGCCGTCCTCGACGCCCTGCAGAAGCAGGCGCAGAGCGGCAGCTGACCATGTCATCCGAGCGTGCCGGTATGCCGCGGAGCCGGCGTGCCGGCATGCCGCGGGCCCGCTCCGACCGAGCCTCCCTCGGCTCGGCGCTGCTCTGGCTGGGCCCGTCCCTCCTGCTGATCTTCGGCGTGGTGCTCTACCCTGCGGTCGAGCTGGTGCGGGCCTCCTTCAGCCGGTTCTCCATCACCGGTCTGCGGCTCGGCGACGCCGGGACCCGCAACTACCAGGCGGTCCTGGAGCACCCGCTGCTCGGCACGGTGCTGCGCAACACGCTCGTCTGGGTCGTCGCGGTGGTCACGCTCACCCTCGTGCTGAGCCTCGGGGTGGCCCAGTTCCTCACCAAGGACTTCTGGGGTCGCAAGGTGGTGCGCTGGGCGGTCATCGTGCCGTGGGCAGCGTCGCTCGTGATCACCGCCAAGACGTTCGTGATGATCTACGACTACTACTACGGCACGCTCAACCTGCTGCTGTCCAAGCTCGGCCTCGGGCCGGTCGACTTCCTCGGCAGCAGCACGTGGATCCTGCCCTCCATGGTGCTCGTGGGCGTCTTCGTCTCGATCCCGTTCACGGCCTACGTCTTCGTCGCCGGGCTGCACGCCATCCCGCAGGAGGTCTACGAGGCCGCGCACGTCGACGGGGCGAGCCCCTTCCAGACCTGGTGGCGCATCACGCTGCCGCTGCTGCGCCCGGCCGTCCTCGTCGCCGCCGTGCTCAACATCATCTACGTGTTCAACTCCTTTCCCATCATCTACGTGCTCAACGACCGCAACCCCGGCTTCACCCACGACACGACGATCACCTTCATGTACAAGCTGGCCTTCAAGAGCGCCGAGAAGGACGTCGGCATGTCCGCGGCCGCCGGCGTCTTCAACGTCGTGCTCATCCTCCTCGTCGTGCTCGTCTACCTGCGGTTCACCAGGTGGCGGGAGCAGACCCGATGACCGCCGGCGTCAAGGCGGGCCCCCCGCTGCGCGCGGAGCCGGCCCGGCGGCATACCGGCTGGCGGCGACAACGCAGGTGGGTGCTGCCCGTCGCGGGCGCCGCGCTGGCCCTGGTCTTCCTCGCCCCCTACGTCGTCATGCTGCTGAACTCGCTGCGCCCGAGCGGCGACGTGGTGCGCACCCCGCCCACGTTCCTGCCGCGCGAGTGGCAGCTGTCCACCTACGCCCAGATCCTCGGGGACGACCGGTTCCTGGCCTGGCTCAAGACCTCCCTGCTCGTCGCCACGGCCTCGACCCTCATCGTCATCGCCGTGTCGGTCCCGGCCGCGTACTACACGGCCCGCTTCCGCTTCCCGGGGCGCACCGCGTTCCTGCTGCTCGTCCTCGTGACGCAGATGTTCTCGCCCACCGCACTGGTCGTCGGCATCTACCGCGAGTGGTTCAACCTCGACATGGTCAACACGTATGCCGCCCTGATCCTGACCAACGCCGCCTTCAACCTCGCGTTCGCCGTGTGGATCCTGCACGGCTTCCTCGCCTCGATCCCCAAGGAGGTGGAGGAGGCGGCGCACCTCGACGGGTGCAGCCGGCTCGGCACGCTGCGCCGGGTGCTCCTCCCGCTGACGATGCCGGGCATCGTCACCGCGGTCATCTTCACCTTCATCGCGGCGTGGAACGAGTACGTCGTGGCGCTGACGCTCATGATCGACGAGGACAAGAAGCCCCTGACCGTCGGCCTCACCTCCTACGTCACCGGCTACGAGCAGCACTGGGACCAGCTCTTCGCCGCCTCCATCGTGGCGATCGTGCCGGTGGTCGTGCTCTTCGCCGTCATCGAGAAGCACCTCATCGGCGGCCTCACGGCCGGCTCGGTCAAGTGACGACGGTCGGGCGGGCGATGGAGCGGGGCACCCGGTGGAGCGCCCTGCTGGCGCTGCTCGCCAAGCACGGCCGGCTCACCGTCGCCCAGGCCGTCGAGGAGCTCGGCGTCTCCGAGGCCACCGTGCGACGCGACTTCGGCGAGCTCGCCGCGCAGCAGCTCGTCACGCGGACCCACGGAGGCGTCGTCGGCACGGCCGTCGCCTACAACCTCCCGGCGCGCTACAGCTCGGGCGCCGGCGACGACGCCAAGGAGCGGATCGCGGCGGCGGCGGCCGATCTCGCCGCCGAGGGCTCCGTCGTGGGCTTCAACGGCGGCACGACGACCAGCGCGACCGCGCGCCGGCTGGCGGCCCGGGCCGACCTGGCTCGCTCGACGCAGCGGCCGGCCATCACCGTCGTGACCAACGCCCTCAACATCGCCACAGAGATGGTGCTGCGACCCTTCATCCGCTGTGTCACCCTCGGCGGGGTCGCCCGACCCGAGTCCTACGAGCTGTCCGGTCCGCTCGCCGGCATGGTGCTCGACGAGCTGTGGCTCGACACCGCCTTCCTCGGCGTCGATGCGCTGTCCAGCCAGGTGGGCGCCGCCTGCCGGCACGAGGGCGAGGCTGGGATCAGCGCGCTGATGGTCCAGCGCGCCGACCGCGTCGTCGTGGTGGCGACCGGCGACAAGGTCGGTCGGCGCGCCTTTGCGCGCATCTGCCCGCCCGCCGGGGTGGACCTGCTCGTGACCGACGGCTCGGCGCCCGAGGACGAGGTGCGGGCGCTGCGGGCGGCCGGCGTCACGGTCGAGCAGGTCTGACGGTGCCCGGTGCGTCGCCGCAGGGGCCGATCGAGGCGGTGGCGGGCGTCGACATCGGCGGCACCCGCATCAAGGGCGCCCTGGTCGACCGGTCGGGTCGGGCCGTGCACGCCGTGACCGTGCCGACGCCACCCGACCTCGGCAGCCCCGGTGCCTTGACCCGCGCGGTGACCCGGATCGTGGACGAGCTGCAAGGGATGGCGGATGGGATGGGGCACGGCGTCCGGCTGCGTGCGTGCGGGGTGGTGGTGCCCGGTCTCGTGGACGAGGACCGGGGTGTGGCGGTCCGGGCCGCGAACCTCGGCTGGCGCGACCTTGAGGTGAGGGCCCCGTTGCAGGAGGCGCTCGCCGTGCCGGTCGCCCTCGGGCACGACGTGCGCGCCGGTCTGGTGGCCGAGGTGCGGCTCGGCGCGGCGCGGGACGTCGAGAACGCGCTCTTCGTCCCGCTCGGCACCGGGATCGCCTGCGCCCTGCTCGTGGACGGGCGGGTGCTGCATGCCGGCGGGTATGCCGGTGAGCTCGGCCACGTGCAGGTGGAGCCGGCGGGCCTGCGGTGCGGCTGCGGTGGCCGCGGCTGCCTGGAGACCGTGAGCTCGGCCGCGGCCATCGAGCGCGCGTATGCCGCGGCCGCCGGCCTGGGCGCTGCGGTGGGCGCGGACGTGGTGGCGGCCCTGGTCGTCGCCGGCGACCCGCACGCGACCGCGGTCTGGGACCGTGCCGTCGCGGCCCTGGCTCGGGCGCTCGTCATGGCGGTGACCCTCACCGGCGCGCGGCTGGTGCTCGTCGGCGGCGGGCTCGCGACCAGCGGCGACGTGCTCCTCGACCCGCTGCGCCGGGCCGTGCACGCCGGCCTGACCTTCCAACGAGCCCCGACGATCGAGCGGGCGGCTCTCGGCGACCGCGCCGGGTGCCTCGGCGCCGGCTGCCTGGCGTGGGACCTGACGTGACCTGCCCTGACTCCGGCCCGTGCCGGGGAGCCTTCGGCACCGGCGCGTTGCGCGCGGCCGGCTCGGCAGGCCCCGCGTTGCCACCCGGTCCGGCGGGTCGCTAGGTTCGGCGGGAACGTGCCCGCACACCCAAGGAGATCATCGCCGTGGCCCTTCCCCCGCTCACCCCGGAGCAACGTGCGGCAGCCCTCGAGAAGGCTGCCGCGGCACGCCGGGAGCGGGCCGCGGTCAAGAACCGCCTCAAGTACTCCAGCGGCTCTCTCGCCGAGGTCATCGAGGACGGCAAGACCGACGCCGTCATCGGCAAGATGAAGGTCACCGAGCTCCTCGAGTCGCTGCCCGGGGTGGGACGGGTCAAGGCCAAGGCGATCATGGCCGAGATCGGCATCGCCGAGTCGCGGCGGGTGCGTGGGCTGGGTGCCAACCAGGTGGCGGCGCTGCTGCAGCGGTTCGGGCGGCGGTGACGGCCCCGCCGGGCCGCCTCACCGTCCTGGCCGGGCCGACGGCCGTCGGCAAGGGCACCATCGCGGCATACGTGCGCACCCACTTCCCGGCCGTGTGGTTCTCCGTCTCGATGACGACGCGCAGGCCGCGCCCGGGTGAGGTGGACGGCGTGCACTACCACTTCCTCGGCGACCAGGAGTTCGACCGCCTCGTCGTCGCCGGGCAGTTCCTCGAGCACGCCGTCGTGCACGGCACGGCGAAGTACGGCACGCCGCGCGGCCCGGTCGAGCGAGCCCTGCGCGAGGGTCGGGACGCGCTGCTCGAGATCGACCTGCAGGGCGCCCGGCAGGTCCGGGAGACGATGCCCGAGGCGCTGTTCGTCTTCCTCGAGCCGCCGAGCTGGGAGGAGCTCGTGCGCCGGCTCGTGGTCCTCGGCGTGCTGGACGCCTCCGTGGATGCGGCGGGAGAGCTGTGGTTCCCCCCGACCCAGCTCCCCGCCGCAGCCCGCGTCCAACGCCTGCGCGCCGGGTTCGGCGTGAACTACGCGTCGCTCGGACTCGTCACCGAGCTGCTCGATCGGATCGCGCGTCTGGAGCGCGCCCTGCGCGCTCGCCCCGGAGCGACGCGATGACCGCCACCAACGCGACGACGAACCGGAGACAGGGAGGCCGCTCGTGGACGCAGAACGTCTGACCCAGAAGTCCCAGGAGGCGCTGCACGACGCGCAGACGAAGGCGCTGCGGTTCGGCCACGTCGAGGTCGACGGAGAGCACCTGCTCCTCGCACTGCTCGATCAACCGGATGGGCTGGCCCCGCGGCTGATCGTGCAGGCGGGCGGGGATCCCGACCGGCTGCGCGCCGAGGTG
>CALMNV010000185.1 GCA_937873285.1 uncultured Intrasporangium sp.
CGACGTCGTGCACGCGCACTTCTGGATGAGCGGGGTGGCGAGCACCCGGGCCGCCCGACGCCTGCCCGTGCCGGTGGTGCAGACCTTCCCCGCGCTCGGCACCGTCAAGCGGCGACAGCAGGGCGCGCGTGACACGAGCCCGCCGGAACGCATCGGCTTCGAGCGCCGCCTCTGCCGCCGCGTCGACCACGTCATCGCGACGTGCCGGGACGAGGTCGCCGAGCTGCTCGCCATGGGGCTGGCGCGCAGCCGGGCCAGCGTGGTGCCGTGCGGCGTCGACACGACGGTCTTCCGGCCGCTCGGCGTCGCCGCCGACCCCGATCCGGGCGTCGACCGGAGGACGCGGCCGCGGCTGCTGTCGATCGGTCGGCTCGTCGAGCGCAAGGGCGTCGGCAACGTCATCGAGGCGCTCGCCTCGCTGCCCGACGTGGAGCTTGTCGTCGCGGGCGGCCCGGCCCGCGAGCGGCTCGACGGTGATCCCGAGGTGTGTCGGCTGCGCGCCCTCGCTGCGCGGCACGGGGTGGCCGGCCGGGTCGTCTTCACCGGCAGCGTGGCACGCGCCGACGTGCCCGGCCTGATGAACGGCGCCGACCTCGTCGTGGCCGTCCCGTGGTATGAGCCGTTCGGCATCGTGCCGCTCGAGGCGATGGCCTGCGGCCGGGCGGTCGTCGGCTCCGCGGTGGGCGGGTTGCTCGACACCGTCGTGCCGGGAAGGACCGGCGAGCTCGTGCCACCGCGCCGCCCGGACCTGCTGGCCCCGGTGCTCGCCGCCCTGCTCGCGGACCCGGCGCGGCGCCGCGCCTACGGGCTGGCCGGTCGGGCCCGGGCGGTCGAGCGCTACCAGTGGTCGACCGTCGCCGAGCGGACGGAGGCGGTGTATGCCGCCGTGTCCGCTCCCGCCTCGACGGCAGCGCGCGCCGCCGCGGAGGTGGCCCGATGACCGCGGCCACGCCCTGCGGCCACGAGCACCTGGCCGCGCTGCTCGCCGCGGCCGCGAGCTTCTCGCCCTGCGTCGAGGTGGCCGACCGGTGGGGCGAGCAGCTGGCCGGGGTCCTCGTCGCCGGTGGACGCCTCCTCGCGGCGGGCAACGGTGGCAGCGCCGCGCAGGCCCAGCACCTCACCGCCGAGCTCGTCGGGCGCTACCGGGCCGACCGCCGACCGTTCTCGGCCATCTGCCTCAGCGCGGAGACCTCCAGCCTGACGGCGATCTGCAACGACTACCCCAGCGAGGAGCTCTTCGCCCGCCAGGTCGAGGCGCACGGGCGGGACGGGGACGTGCTCGTGCTGCTGTCGACGAGCGGCTCGAGCCCCAACGTCCTGGAGGCGGCCCGCCGGGGCCGCCGCTGCGGCCTGCAGGTGTGGGCCTTCACCGGTCCGCGGCCCAACCCGCTCGCCGCGCTGGCGCAGGAGAGCCTCGCCGTCGACGCGCCCTACACCGCCACCGTGCAGGAGCTGCACCTCGTCGGCGTGCACATCCTCTGCGCCGCCCTCGACCGGGCTCTCGGGATCGCGCCGGCCCGCACCCGCGAGGACCTCGACGGCGCAGGTGCCCGGTGGACGGCATGACGGGCCCACTGGTCGTCGTCGGTGACGCGCTGCTCGACATCGACCTCGTCGGCCAGGCCGAGCGGCTCTGCCCCGACGCTCCCGTCCCGGTCCTCGACCGGCTCGTCGCGCACCCGCGACCGGGAGGTGCCGCGCTCGCAGCGGCGCTCGCGGCCGCCGACGGGCAGGAGGTGGTGCTCGTGACCGCCCTCGGCGTCGACGACGCGGGCCGGCAGGTGGAGGCGCTGCTCGGCGACGTGCGCGTGCTCCGGGTGCCCTACGACGGTCCGACGCCGGTCAAGCAGCGTGTCCGGTCGGCGGGCCAGTCACTGCTGCGCCTCGACAGCGGCACCGGGGGCGGCCGCATCGGGCCGGCGGCTGCCGAGGTCCTCACCGCCCTGGAGCACGCCGGGGCGGTGCTCGTCGCGGACTACGGGCGAGGCACGGTGGAGGCGCCCGGCATACGGCCGGCCCTGACCCGCCTGGCACCGAAGCTGCCGGTCGTGTGGGACCCCCACCTGCGCGGCGGTGAGCCCGTGCCGGGGGTGCGGCTGGTGACGCC
>CALMNV010000186.1 GCA_937873285.1 uncultured Intrasporangium sp.
GGCCTGCCCGAGCACATCACCGTGCACCTGGACGCCGGATACGACTCAGGAAAGACCCGTGAACTGCTCGATGAACTCGGCTGCGACAGCGTGATCAGCATCAAGGGCTTCCCCCTGCAAGCCGGCGCCCGCTGGGTCGTGGAACGCACCAACTCCTGGCACACCCGCGGCTTCCGCAAACTGCAGGTCTGCACCGAACGGCGACAACGCGTCGTCGACGCCTACATCGCCCTGGCCAACGCCGTCATCATCATCCGACGCCTCATCCGCACCGCCTGGACCACCCACCGCTGGGACACCAGACCCAAACGACGACCATGACCTATCCGCGCACTCTCTTAGCCGGCCGGCGGCCCTGCGGGGACGACGAGCGCGGTCGCGACGGCGGCCAGGCCCTCGCCCCGGCCGGTGAGGCCCAGCCCGTCGGTCGTCGTGCCGCTGACGCTGACCGGCGCGCCGGCCGCCGCGGAGAGGGCCCGCTGGGCCTCCTCGCGGCGGGCGCCGATCCTCGGCCGGTTGCCGACGACCTGCACGGCGATGCTGCCGATCTCGAAGTGCGCCTCGCGCACCAGCCGGGCGGCGTGGGTCAGCAGCGCGCAACCGGCGGCCCCCGCCAGCTCGGGCCGGTCGCTGCCGAAGTGCGCCCCGAGGTCTCCGAGACCGGCGGCGCTGAAGAGGGCGTCGCAGGCGGCGTGCGCCGCGACGTCGGCGTCCGAGTGCCCGACCAGGCCCCGCTCCCCGGGCCAGTGGAGCCCGGCGAGCCACAGCTCGCGGTCCGCGCGCTCGGCGGCATACGCGTGCACGTCGACGCCGACGCCGACGCGGGGCAGGAGGGCCCGGCCGTCACGCATGCTCGTGCTGCCAGTCGATGGTTCCCCGGTGCAGCTTGTGGGGGGCGGCCTGCGCGACCGGCTTGACGACGAGGGTGTCGATGTTGACGTGCTGGGGCAGCGCGACCGCGAAGGCGATGCACCGGGCGACGTCGTCGGCGACGAGCGGGTGGTCGACGTCGGCGTAGACCCGCTCGGCGCTCTGCCGGTCTCCGAGCCGGGTCAGCGAGAACTCCTCGGTGTGCACGAGCCCGGGGCGGATGTCGATGACCCGGATGTGCTCGCCGTTGAGCTCGAGGCGCAGCGTCTCGGTGAGGGCCGAGGTGCCGTGCTTGGCGGCGACGTAGCCGCCGCCTCCCTCGTAGGCGTGCTGGCCGGCGATGGACGAGACGTCGACGATGGTCGCCCGGGGTGAGCGGCGCAGCAGCGGCAGTGCGGCCTGGGTCACCCGGGCGGTGCCGAGGACGTTGACGGCATACATGCGCTCCCACTGGCTGAGGTCAGCGTCCTCGACGCTTGCCAGCCCGAGGGCGCCGCCGGCGTTGTTGACGAGCACGTCGAGCCGGTCGAGGCCGGCGAAGCCGTCGCGCACGCTGGCCGGGTCGGTGACGTCGAGGACGAGCGCGCGGGCGGCCGCTCCGATCTCGGCCACGACGGCCTCGAGCCGGTCTCGGCGGCGGCCGGCCACGACGACGGCGTAGCCGTCTGCGGCGAGACGCCGGGCGGTGGCAGCCCCGATGCCGGTCCCGCCGCCGGTGACGAGGGCGGTCTGGTCGGTGCTCACCGGCCGAGGATACGGGCCGCGGCCGCCAGGTCGTCGGAGGTGGTGACCTTCGCGGCGCGCGGGTCACCGGGGACGACCCGGACGGGCTGCCCGATGCGTTCGACGAGGCCTGCGTCGTCGGTGGCGCCGGTGGCGCCGGTGGCGCTCGCATGTGCCCGCTCGAGGACGTCACGCCGGAAGCCCTGGGGCGTCTGGACGGCCCGCAGCAGCGCTCGCTCGGGGGTGGCCGTCACCAGGCCCCGCTCGTCCACCTGCTTGATCGTGTCGACGACCGGCACACCGGGCACGACCGCCGGGGCGCCGGCGCGCACCTCGGCGCTGACCCGGTCGAAGACCGCGGCGGGGGTCAGGCACCGGGCCGCGTCGTGGACGAGGACGACCTGGGCGGCGGGGTCGAGCGCGGCGAGCCCGGCCGCGACCGAGTCGTGCCGCTCGGCACCACCCGCGACGACCGTGACGTATGCCGCCTGGCCGCCCTCGGCGACGACGGCTCGCGCCGCCTCCTGCCACCCGGGGGGCACGACGACGACGACGTGGGCCAGCCGCGGGCAGCGCAGCGCGCCCCGCAGGGCATGCCCGAGGATGGGCCGCCCGGCGAGGGGCACGAAGGCCTTGGGCAGGTCGGCGCCGAGCCGCGAGCCGGAGCCGGCGGCGACGAGGACGATCCCGGTGTCGCGCTCGCTCAGGAGGCGAGGACCTCGTCGAGAATCGACTCCGCCTTGTCCTCGTCGGTCTTCTCGGCGAGGGCGAGCTCCGACACGAGGATCTGGCGGGCCTTGGCCAGCATCCGCTTCTCACCGGCCGACAGCCCGCGGTCCTGGTCACGCCGCCACAGGTCGCGCACCACCTCGGCAACCTTGATCACGTCGCCGGACGCCAGCTTCTCGAGGTTTGCCTTGTAGCGGCGGGACCAGTTGGTGGGCTCCTCGCTGTGCGGGGTGCGCAGCACCTCGAACACCCGGTCCAGCCCCTCCTGACCGACGACGTCGCGGACCCCGACCAGGTCGCAGTTGTCTGCGGGGACCTCGATCGTCAGGTCCCCCTGAGCCACCTTGAGCCTCAGGTAGAGCTTGTCCTCCCCGCGGATCGTCCGGGTGTTGATTGCCTCGATCAGTGCGGCCCCGTGGTGGGGGTACACGACCGTCTCGCCGACCTTGAAGACCATGCGCTGTTTTCCCCTTTCGCGACCGCCAGAATATCACGGCCGCGCCCTCGACCGCGAACCTCGGCATCCCATCTGCGCAGGTCAGGACCGGTCGAGCGGATCAGAAGGGCCGTCCCGCGCCCTTGACAGCAGGGCCGCCGGCGTGCATGCCCGAGGGTCGCGAGGACGTCCCCGGTGGCCGAGGGCCGTGGAGGGCTTCCGGCCCCGATCGCGGACACGACGCTGACCAGGACCGGGCGTTCTGGCCCCGTCGCCCCGGGCTCGCGTCCCAGGTCCGCGATAGGGCGGCGGCCGCCGCTACGCTGAGCCCCGTGAAGCGTCGAATCCTCGCCCTGCCCCGGTCGCGCCGCAGCGTCCGCACGACGGCCGCCGTCGCGGCGGTCCCCGCGGTGGTCGCCCTCACCAGCGCGTGCCAGGTCTTCTCGCCGGTGCAGACCAACGTCCCCTACGCCCCGGCGGACGGGGTGCCGGCCACGGTGGGGCTGCTGCAGGTGAGCAACCTGCTGCTGGTGAGCAACGGCACCGGCGAGGCTGCGGTGTCCGGCGCCCTCTACAACTCGGGCAACGAGCCGGCCGTGGTCCAGCTCGCCGCGCAGCAGCAGGGTGGGACGCCGGGTCCGGCCGCGCAGGTCGAGGTCGGGCCCGGCCAGCAGCTCATCCTCTCGGACAAGGGGGTCCGTCTCACGGGGGTCACCGCCAAGCCGGGCACGATGGTGCCCATGACCGTGCAGAGCAGTGTCGGCGGCGCGACGGTCGTCAACGTGCCGGTGCTCCCGCCGGAGCGCTACTACGCCACGCTGCTGCCGGGCGGGGCCACTCCGGCGGAGGCGACCCTCCCGTCCGCTCCGCCCAGCCCCACCAGCTGAGCCGACTGCGGTCGGGCGGCGCGGCCTCCGGCGATCCGCGCAGCGCTCACGCCGCCTCGAACTTGTAGCCGAGGCCGCGCACCGTGATGATGTGGACCGGGTTGGCAGGGTCCGGCTCGATCTTGGAGCGCAGCCGCTTGATGTGCACGTCGAGGGTCTTGGTGTCGCCGACATAGTCGCTGCCCCAGACGCGGTCGATGAGCTGCATCCGGGTCAGCACCCGGCCCGAGTTGCGCAGCAGCATCTCGAGCAGCTCGAACTCCTTCAGCGGCAGGGAGGTCGCCCTGCCCTCCACGCTCACCGTGTGTCGCTCGACGTCCATCCGGACGGGGCCCGCCTCGATGGTCGTCGGCACCAGGTCCTCCGGCTCCGCCAGCCGGCGCAGCACCGCCTTGATCCGCGCGAGCAGCTCGCGGCTCGAGTAGGGCTTGGTGACGTAGTCGTCGGCCCCGATCTCGAGCCCGACGACCTTGTCGATCTCGCTGTCCTTAGCGGTGAGCATGATGATCGGCACCGACGAGCGTTGCCGAAGCGCGCGGCATACGTCGACACCGGAGAGCCCGGGCAGCATGAGGTCGAGGAGCACGAGGTCCGCTCCCGCGGCGTCGAACTGGGCCAGCGCGGCCGGTCCGGTCTCCACGACGGCCACGTCATAGCCCTCCCGGCGCAGCAGGTAGGACAGCGGATCCGAGAACGACTCCTCGTCCTCGACGATCAGGATGCGGCTCACGGGCACCTCTCGTTCAGGCGTTGACGGCCGGGTCCGGCCGCGGGACAGATGCGGATGCCGAGGCTGCACCGAGCGCCGGCCGCGAGACCGACGGCGCGGCGTCCGCGGGGAGCACGGTACCCGGCAGGCGGACGGTGAACGTCGACCCGCGCCCCGGCTCGGACCACACCGTCACCTGCCCACCATGATTCTCCGCGACGTGCTTGACGATCGCCAAGCCGAGACCCGTGCCCCCGGTGCGCCGGGATCGGGCGGCGTCGACCCGGTAGAAGCGCTCGAAGATCCGCTCCTGCTCCTCCGGCGCGATCCCGACACCCTGGTCGGTGACCGCGACCTCGACCAGGCCGTCGCGGGCGCGGCGCACCGAGACCCCGACGCGGGTGCCGCTCTCGGAGTAGGAGACCGCGTTGCCCACGAGGTTGGTGACCGCGGTCGTGACGAGCCCCTCGTCACCCCAGACGGTGCACCCGGACTCGAGGTGGACCGCGACGTCGATGCGGTGCTGCTCGGCGAGCAGGCGGCAGCGCTCGGCAGCCTCGGTGGCGCACCGGCCCACGTCGACGAGCACCGGCTCCGTGATGACGTCGGCCCCCTGCAGGCGGGAGAGCTCCACGATCTCGCGGACGAGCTGCGTCAGCCGCTTGGACTCCACGGTCATGCGCTGGGCGAAGCGAGCCACCGCCTCGGGGTCGTCCGAGGCGTGCAGCACGGCCTCGGCGAGCAGGGCGATCCCCCCCACCGGCGTCTTCAGCTCATGCGAGACGTTGGCGAGGAAGTCGCGGCGGACCTCCTCGATGCGGCGGGCATCGGACCGGTCCTCGACGAGGACCAGGACGTGGTGCGCGCCGAGCGGCGCCACCCTGGCGGCGACGGCCAGGCGCGCGTCGCCGAGGCCCTTGCGCAGCTGCAGCTCCGCCTCGCGGATGACGCCGTCCCGTCGCACGTCTCGAGCCAGCTGGACGAGCTCGGGGTGGACGAGCTCCTGGCCGCGGACCAGCCCGTGAGCGGCGGCCGCCGGTGAGTTGTTGACGACCCGGTCGGAGCTGTCGAGGACGACCCCGCTCGAGCGCAGCACCGCGAGCACCTCGGCCGCACCGGGGGCGAGGTCCTGGACCGGCGGCGCGGCGGCGTCCCGGGCGGCGGCGCGGGCCGCGGACCGGCCGGTGAGCCGCACTGCGAGCACCGCGACGGCACCGAGCGCGAGCGCGGCGACGGCGCCGAGGATCGCCGCGGTTGTTGAATCCACGTCGTTCAGGGTACGCAGAAGCCGAAGCGACCTTGGTCACGGCCGACCTGCCGGGCGGGCCCGTGGGCAGTGTTCACCTTCCCGCCTTGCACCGTTCATCCTCGGCTGGCAACCTCGGGCCGACCGCCGTCACACGGACAGGACCACCATGCGCAACCAGTTCCATGCGGACCTCGACGCCATCTCCGAGCACCTCGTCGAGATGACCCGTCTCGCGGGGTCGGCGATGGAGCGCGCCACCACCGCCCTCCTCGACGCCGACGTGCACCTCGCCGAGTCGGTCATCGAGGCCGACAAGGACCTCGACGACCAGCGTGTCGCGCTGGACGAGCTGGCCATCAACCTCCTTGCCCGCCAGCAGCCGGTGGCGACCGACCTGCGGATCCTCGTCACCTCCATGCACATGAGCACCGACCTCGAGCGCATGGGGGATCTCGCCCGCCACGTGGCCAAGGTGGCGCGGCTGCGGATGCCCGAGTCGGCCGTGCCGCCCGAGCTGCGCGCCTCCATCGTGCAGATGGGGCAGGTCGCCGCGATGATCGTCGCCAAGTGCGGGTCGATCATCGCGAGCAAGGACGTGGAGGCGGCTGCTCGGCTCGAGCAGGACGACGACGAGATGGACGACCTGCACCGCCGCCTGTTCGCGTCGCTGCTCGACGAGGACCGGCCTTGGTCCAAGAGCACCGTCGTCGACCTCACCCTCGTCGGCCGCTACTACGAGCGGTATGCCGACCACGCCGTCTCGATCGCCCGCCGGGTCATCTACCTGGTCACGGGCATGTATGACGGCGGCGTGGACCACGAGGACGAAGAGGACGCGGACGCCATCGCCCGCATCGAGCGCGGCGACGTCTGACCCGGCACCCCGCCGATTGGCCACTTCCGCACAGCCCAAGCCCTCGACCGGCCGTTGCCGCAGGCCCAGCCCGTCGACTGGCCACTTCCGCACAGGCTCGGAGCGGTCGCTCGTGCGGCCTCCACGTGCACCGGACGACCATCGGTCCCGCGTCGATGCCCCACTCGTGCTCAGCCCGACGCGGCCGGCCCACCTATGGTCGTCCGAGTGCCGCACCGGCCCGGCCAGCGCCGCACGGAACTGACCACTCGACCAAGGTCGGCGGCCTCGTCAGGGCGACGAACCAAGCGGCCAGCCGGGCGGAAGTGACCAGTCGACCGGGAAGGTGTGCGGAAGTGACCAGTCGACCGGGAAGGTGTGCGGAAGTGACCAGTCGACCGGGAGGGGTGCGGGGCGGCACCGGCCGCGGTCAGCGGCCCTGCTGGGCGACCGCCGCGGCAGCGGCCGCCGCGGCCTCCGGGTCGAGATAGCGTCCACCGAGCGCCACCGGCCGGAACTGGTCGTCCAGCTCGTAGACCAGCGGCATGCCGGTCGGGATGTTGAGCCCGGCGATGTCGTCGTCGGAGACCTCGTCGAGAGTCTTGACCAGCGCGCGCAGGGAGTTGCCGTGCGCGACGACGAGCACGACCTTCCCGGCTCGCAGGTCCGCCTGGATCTCCCCCTCCCAGTAGGGCAGCAGCCGAGCGACCACGTCCTTGAGGCACTCGGTGCGAGGCATCTGCTCGCCGAGGGCGGCATACCGCGGGTCATCCGTCTGGGCGTACTCGTCGCCCGGGTCGATCGGCGGTGGCGGCGTGTCGTAGGACCGGCGCCACAGCATGAACTGCTCCTCGCCGTAGGCGTCGAGCGTCTGCTTCTTGTCCTTGCCCTGCAGCGCGCCATAGTGGCGCTCGTTGAGCCGCCAGTCCCGCCTCACCGGGATCCAGTGCCGGTCCGCGACGTCGAGGGAGATGTTGGCCGTGCTGATGGCGCGGCGCAGCAGCGAGGTGTGCAGGATGTCCGGGTGCAGCCCCTCGGCGCGCATGAGCTCTCCGGCGCGCACTGCCTCGGCTCGCCCCTTGTCGGTCAGCTCGACGTCGACCCAGCCGGTGAAGAGGTTCCTGGCGTTCCAGTCGCTCTCCCCGTGTCGGACGAGCACCAGCGTGTAGGTCATGATCGCAACCCTATCGGCGCTCAGTCCTCGAGCAGATGGCGGAACGCCTCGAGGTTGGCGGTCGACTCCCCCCGGGAGACCCGCCACGCCCACTCGCGGCGCATCGAGCTGCGGAACCCGAGGATCAGCAGCTCGTTGAAGGCGGCGTCGGCTGCGGTGAGCAGCGCGCCGAGCAGCTCGTCGAGCCGCGTGGCGTCGACCGCCTCGTTGGGCAGCGCTCCTCGCACGAAGACGTCCCCGTGTCCGTCGACGGCGTAGGCGAGCCCCGGCAGCCGAAGGTTTCGGCGCAGCAGGTGACGGTAGAAGGCCTCATGGTTCTCGTCCGGGTTGCGGATGACGAAGGCCGACACGCTCGTGGTGTGCTCCCGCACGAGCAGCGACACGACGGTCCGCAGCCTCTGCTCGCCGGGCAGCGTGACGACGTACTCCCCGGGGCGGCCACCGAGCTCCCACCCGAGATCGACCGATTCGAGGTATGCCGTGAGCCTGGCCGACGCGCCGTCGGCGCCCCCGTCCGTCACCACGCCAGCGCCGGCCGGGCCCCGGCGAGGCCTGCGGCCGCGTCGGGCAGGGACACGGCCCGCTCGAGGATCGCCTGCCGGTAGACCGTGAGCAGCCGCTCCGTGGTGGCCCCCCACCCGAACTGCGCGGCGTGCGCCACCCCGCGGGCGCCGAGCGCCGCACGCCGCTCCGGGTCGCCGAGCAGCGCCTCGATGGCGTCCGCCCAGTCCTTCGTCGCGTGCCCCTGCACCAGCACGCCGGCGTCGCCCACCGCGGTCGGCAGGCCGCCGACGTCCGCGGCGACGACCGGGGTGCCGCAGGCCTGCGCCTCGATTGCGACGAGGCCGAAGGACTCGGTGTGGCTGGGCACCACGACGAGGTCGGCCGCGCGATACCAGTCGGCGAGGGTCGGCCGCGCCACTGGGCGCAGGAACCGCACGACGTCGGCGACACCCAGGCCCGCGGCGAGCTCCTCGAGGTCGTGCGGCCGGGCCAGTCCCGTCCCGCTCGGGCCGCCGAGAACGGCCACCGAGAGGCGTGCTCGCCGCGCCGGGTCGCGGGCGATCAGCTCGGCAGCGACGTGGACGAGGACGTCCGGCGCCTTGAGCGGCTGGATCCGCCCGACGAAGAGGAGCAGCGGGCCGTCGACAGGCAGGCCGAGCGCCTGGCGGGCCGCCTCCCGCGCGCCGGGGGTGAAGGTGCGGAGGTCGACGCCGGGAGGCACGACGGAGACCTTGGCGGGCGGCGCGGCATACAGCTCGACGAGGTCGCGGGCCTCGTCCTGCGTGTTCGCCACGAGCCGGTCGGCGGCCTCGACCACCTGCGCCTCCCCGATCTCGCGGCGGGAGGGCTCCGGGACGTCGCCGTCTGCGACGTGCTGGTTCTTGACCCGCGCCATGGTGTGCATGGTGTGCACGAGCGCCGCGCCCCACCGGTCGGCGGCGAGCCAGCCCACCTGACCGGAGAGCCAGTAGTGCGAGTGCACGAGGTCGTAGTGGCCCGGCTCAGCGGCGAGGCCGGTCCGCAGCGTGCCGGCGGCGAAGGCACACAGCTGCCCCACGAGCTCCTCCTTGGGCAGCCCCTCGTAGGGGCCGGCAGCCACGTGGCGCACCCGGACTCCGGGGGCGAGCGGCGCCACCATGGGCAGGTCGGCACTCGTGCGGCGGGTGAAGATGTCCACCTCGGTGCCGCGGGCGGCCAGCTCCTTGGCCACCTCGACGACGTAGACGTTGAGGCCGCCGGCGTCGCCGGTGCCCGGCTGGTCCAGTGGCGACGTGTGCACGCTGAGCATCGCCACCCGCCTCGGGTCACCGGGCACGTGAGCTCCTTCCACCAAGCCATCACCGTCGCTGCGTCAACGACGACTGGATGCCGTGCGATTCCCGCCGGCCGGGTAGAGTGCGCCGGTGCTGGCTGGCCGACCCGTGGGGAGCATCACCCGAGGGACGACCTCCCCGAACCGGCTGCGCCGGTGCGACCGCTGGCTGGCGGGTCCCGCCTCCCGCCGCCTGCGCGGGGCGGGGCCGCATCCCGTTGTCGTCGACCTCGGCTACGGCGCCTCACCGGTCACGGTCGTCGAGCTGCACGCGCGGCTGCGGCAGGTGCGCCGCGACGTGCGCGTCGTCGGCGTCGAGATCGACCCGCAGCGGGTGGCCGCCGCCTCGCCGCTCACGCGTGACGGCCTCAGCTTCCGGCGCGGCGGCTTCGAGGTGCCGGTCGACGGCGGGGCCCGGCCGGTGGTCGTGCGGGCCTTCAACGTGCTGCGTCAGTATGACGAGGACGAGGTCGTCGGCGCTTGGCGCCGGGTGCGCGATCGGCTCGCGCCCGGCGGGGTGCTCGTCGACGGCACCTGCGACGAGGTCGGCCGACGCGCGGCGTGGGTGGCCGTCGAGCCGGCCGGGCCGGTGAGCCTGACGCTCTCGCTGCGCCTCGGCGGCCTCGATCGCCCCTCGGAGGTGGCGGAGCGGCTGCCCAAGGCGCTCATCCACCGCAACGTGCCCGGTGAGCCGGTGCACGCCTTCCTGCGCGACCTCGACGCGGCGTGGGCACACGCCGCCCCGCACGGCGCGTGGGGCGCCCGGCAGCGCTTCCTCGCCGCCGTGCGGGCCGTCGCTGCGCACTGGCCGCTGCTCGACGGGCCGCCGCGGTGGCGGCTCGGGGAGGTCACCGTCGCCTGGGACGCGGTCGCGCCGCGCTGACCGGCCGGGCGGGCTGTCCCGCGGCGGCGACAAGACGCTGACGCCGCTGGACTTCGTCATCCTGACGTCGCGCTGGCATCCCGACGACGTCAGGCAGGTCCGGCCGTATGCCGCAGCTAGCGGGCGACGTTCTCGCGGGCGTAGTCGTCCTGCAGCCGGTGGATGTCGGCCTCGTCGAAGTGCCCGAAGGCGACCTCGAGCAGGCGACCCGGCCGGTCGCCGGTGTTGCCCATCCGATGCGTTGCACCGCACGGCACCCAGACGGTGTCCCCCGGCTGAGCGGTCCAGCTGCGGTCGCCGACGGTCACCTCGATCGGCACGTCGAGCACCGTCCACATCTCGCCCCGGTGGTCGTGCCGCTGGAGCGAGAGCCGATGGCCGGGTTGCACGGTGATGACCTTGACCGTGACTCGCTCGTTGGAGACGAACTGCTGGAAGTTCCCCCACGGCCGCTCGGCGAGGAAGATGTCCCGGGTCGGGTCGCGGTCGCCGAGGTCGGGCCCGTCGATCGGCTGCGGGGCGGCGCCGTGCCGGATGTCTGCGCGCCGGATGTCCGCGCGCCGGCCGTCGGGCCGCCCGGCCGGCATGCTCACCACCGGCGCCCCGAGCTCCCACCGCGACCGCGCAGCGCGAGCACCGCCGGCCGCACGTCGGCGAGGTAGACCGCCGCCGCGACGAACGCCGCCAGCCCGAAGAGGCTCAAGACGTTGAACACCGTGACGATCCCGACTGCGAGGGCGAGCCCGAGGATCAGCAGCCAGAAGGTGCGGGTCCGCTTGCCGGCGGCGACGTAGGCGGCATCCGGGTGCCGCAGGGCATCGAGAAACGCGAAGAGCTCGCACCCCAGCGCCCCGAGACCCAGCGCCATGAGGATGACGGACTGGAAGCTGCCGAACAATGCCATGCCGTCAGCGTAACCGCACCGCGTGGCTGGCCGTCGACGTCGCCCAGACGCCAGGGCATGCGGCGCCGCCCGAGTCACGTGTCGATGACAAGGGTGACCGGCCCGTCG
>CALMNV010000187.1 GCA_937873285.1 uncultured Intrasporangium sp.
GACCGAGGCGAGCATGAACTCGCTGAACAGGCCGATGAACGCGATCATGAAGGTCGTCACGAGGATCGGCATGACAAGGCGCAGGATCATCGTGAAGAAGATCCGGGCATGGGACGCGCCGTCGACCTTCGCCGCCTCGTCGAGCTCGCGCGGCACCGTGTCGAAGTAGCCCTTGAGCAGCCACACGTTGGCGCCCATCGCGCCACCGAGGTAGACGAGCGCGAGCCCCAGCACCGTGTTGAGGCCGAGCGCCGGGACGATGTCGCCGATCGCCGCGAACATGATGTAGAGCGCGACGAAGGTGAGCAGCGCGGGGAACATCTGGAGCAGGAGCAGGGCGAGCAGCCCCGCCCGCCGGCCATTGAAGCGCATCCGGGAGAAGGCGTATGCCGCGCATGCGCCGATGAAGACCTGGCCGAGGGCGCCGACGAGGGCGATCAGCATGGAGTTGCGAAACCACGTCCAGTAGGGGCGGGACGGGTCGCCGAACAGGTCGCTGAAGTTCTTCGTCGACGCGCCGGTGGGCAGCAGCTCCGCCGAGGACAGGGTGCCGGCGGGGTTGAGCGCGGCCGAGACCAGGAAGACGATCGGGAAGAGCGCCCAGACCAGGGCCAGGATGGCGAGCGCGTGGCGCCACCACACCCCGGAGCGGCGCAACGTGGGCGCGTTCTTGGTGTCGGTGACGGCCTCGCCCGGGGCGAGCGGCCGTGCCGCCACGCCGGAGAGCGGAGTCGGTTGGACGGTCATCAGTTGACCTCCTCCAGGCCCTTGGTGCGCCGGAAGCCGGTGTAGCTCATCAGCGCAACGATGAAGAAGATGAAGATGGACACCGCGGCCGCGAGCCCGAAGTTGGGCGCCACCCCCGAGAAGGCGAGCCGGAAGGCGTAGGTGATGAGCAGGTCCGTGGAGCCGATGCTCGTGTTGGCCGCCTCGAACGGGCCACCGCCCGTGAGCAGGAAGATGAGGCCGAAGTTGTTGAAGTTGAAGGCGAACGACGCGATCAGCAGCGGGCCGACGGCGACGAGCAGCAGCGGCATGATGATGGAGCGAAGGGTGCGCAGCGGCGAGGCGCCGTCGATCTTCGCCGCCTCACGCACGTCGGTCGGGATGGACTGCAGCGCCCCCGTGCAGATGAGGAACATGTAGGGAAATCCCAGCCAGAGGTTGGTGATGAGGATGGCCGCCTTCGCCGCCCAGGCGTTGCCGAGCCAGTCGATGCCCAGGCCGGTGATGGAGTTGACCAGCCCGAACTCCTGGTTGAACATCGACGCCCACAGCAGGGCGGTCACGAAGCCGGGGATCGCGTAGGGCAGCACGAGCACCGCCCGGTAGAAACCCTTGCCCTTGAGGCGTTCGTCGTTGAAGAGCAGGGCCAGCAGCATGCCGAGGACGAAGGTGGTGATCACCGACAGCGCAGCGAAGACGATGTTCCAGGTGAAGATCATCAGGAACCCGGCCCGGATGGTGGGGTCGGCGAGGATCGTCTGGAAGTTCTTCAGCCCCACGTTCTCCTTCCAGCCCTGCGGGAACCCCTGGCCCTGGCCGTCCTGCGGCATCCAGAACGCGTCCTTGGCAACGTAGGTCTTGCCCGTCGAGGTGTCCTTGAGCGTGTCGGTGGCCGCGTCGTACGTCACGGTCGCCTTGCCCTCGAACGCCGCGCTGAGCCCGCTGGCCTTGATCCCCCCGCCGCCCGGGACCGGCACCGCGAACTGGGTCAGGTCCTTGCGGGCGTTGATCTCGCGCGCGTTGAGGATGCGGTAGCCCGGCGCCTTGGTGATCTTCCCGGTGGCCGACTTCTCCACCCCGGCCGCCGGCAGGTCCCGCAGGCCGTCCTTCGTGCCCAGCTTGACGCTGCCGTCGGGTGCGGTGAGCAGGTACACGGCATCGCCGGTGGCCACCGGGGCCCCCTCGGGCACGGCCACGCTCAGCTGGTAGCGCGGCGAACCGGGCACCTCCTTGACCGAGCTGCGCACGATCGCGGCGATCGACTCCTCCTTGCTGATCGCATGGCCGTCGCCGTAGTTGGTGAAGGCGGTGCTCACCGTCATGACGATCGGCCAGACCTGCAGCCCGAGCAGCAGCACCAGTCCGGGCAGCAGGTACTTGGCGGGCACGTTGCGCCGCGTCGCATAGACGGCGAGCACCGCCATGGCGACCATGGCAGCCAGGACGATGTAGAGCCCGTAGCCCTGGTCGGCCAGGCGCCCGGAGAGCAGCACGGTCGCGACGACCACGACGGCGAGGGCGAGCCACTTGACGACGGTGGCCCACAGCGGCGTGGGGGTGGAGACCTGGTCGGCAGGCGACGACTTTGTGGCCTGTGACATGGAGGACCTCATTCCGGTGGCGAGGAGGCAAGGCCGCAGGACGCGGCGCGGCGGGCGTGGAGCCGGGTGGTCAGGCGCGGTGGCCCGAGGCCACCCGGCTTCACATCGAGCTGGCGCTCAGCCCTTGGCGATGTTGGCCACGATCTCCTTCTGGGCCTGGTCGAAGCGCGTCTTCGGGTCCTTGCCCGAGATGACGTCGGCAGCGGCCTGGCCGAGCGGTCCCCAGACGGAGTTCATCGCGGGGATGTTGGGCATCGGCTTGCTGTTCTTGCCGGCCTCGAAGAACGCCTTCACGTCGGGGTCCGTCGCAGCCGCCTCGTTGTAGGCGTCGGTCAGGGCCGGGGGGCGGCCGAGTGCCTTGAAGAGCGCGAGCTGGACGTCCTTGCGGGTCACGTAGTTCGTCACGAACTCCTGTGCGATCGCCGCGTTCTTGGCCTTGGACGAGACGTAGAACAGCTGCACCCCGAGGAAGGGCTGCATCTGCCCGCCGCCGGCGAGGGTCGGCAGGTTGCTCACGGCATACTTGATGTTGGCCTTCTTGGCGTTCGCCGTGCCCCACGGGCCGATGATGATGAAGGGCGACTTGCCGGCGTCGAAGAGGCCCTCGGCGTTGTCGTCGCCGACGTTGGTCGTCAGCACGCCCTGCTTGCCCAGCTTGGCGAGCACCTGGGCACCCTGGATCGAGCCGGGGCTGTTGACGATGACCTTGCTGGAGTCGTACTCGCCGTTGGCCTTCTGCGCGAAGATGCCGCCGCCGAAGGCGCTGAGGTAGGGGTAGGTGAAGTAGGCGTTGCCCGTCTTGCCCACGGGCTGCAGCATGACGTTGCTGACCTTGCCGCCGCTCTTGGCCTTGATCGCGGTGCCCATGGCGACGAGCTCGTCCATGGTCTTGGGCGCGGTGGGCGCGAGCGCCGTGTTGCGCATCAGTGCGAGGTTCTCGACGGCATACGGCACGCCGTAGGTCTGGCCGTTGAACTTGGCGGCCTCGAAGGCGGTCTTGGGGAACTTCGCCGCGAGATCCGCCGGGATGTTGATGGGTGCGACGGTGTCGTTCTGGACGAGCTCGCCGAGCCAGTCGTGCGCGCCGACGACGATGTCGGGGCCCTTGCCGACCTTGGTGGCGTCCTTGAACTGCTGGCGCGTGTCGACGGCGATCTGCACGGCGACCTTGATGCCGTTGTCCTGACCGAACTGGTTGGCGAAGTCGCTCACCGTCTTGGCCCGGTCGGCGTCGGTCCAGATGACGAGGTCGACGTTCTGGTCGCGGACCGGCGCGCCGGTCGTCGTCGGTGACGCGGCGGGGGTGCTCGCCGCGCTCGAGGGGGACGCCCCGCCCGCGGCGGTCGTCGTCGGGGCGGGGGCGCTACCCCCGCAGGCGCTGAGGGCCAGGGCAGCAACGCCCGAGACGGCAACGGCGCCGTAGGCACGCTTGTGCATGTGGTTTCTCCTTTGAAGCCAGGTGGCTTGCGCTGCCACCGGTTGCCGGCAACCTAGCAACATCCGTGCCGCCCGGGAAGTTGTCTTGCAGCAAGATTTTGCAACGATGAGGGTGGCTTCCGCGGCTACCCTGAGCCATGATGGGGCTGCCGCCCGTCCGGGGCGGCAGTCCCTTTACTCGGATCGTCCGGCACGTTCCTGCCGGTGAAGGAAAGGCAAAGACGCCCATGGCAACAGTGACGTTCGACAACGCGAGCCGGATCTACCCCGGCAACCCGAAGCCCTCGGTCGACAAGCTCAACATCGAGATCGCAGACGGCGAGTTCCTCGTCCTCGTCGGCCCCTCCGGATGCGGCAAGTCCACCTCCCTGCGCATGCTCGCCGGCCTCGAAGAGGTCAACGACGGGCGGATCCTCATCGGGGAGCGCGACGTGACCAACCTGTCCCCCAAGGACCGCGACGTCGCGATGGTCTTCCAGAACTACGCGCTCTACCCGCACATGTCGGTCGCCGACAACATGGGCTTCGCCCTCAAGATCGCCGGGGTGGACAAGGGCGAGATCCGCAAGCGGGTGGAGGAGGCCGCCAAGATCCTCGACCTGACGCCCTACCTCGACCGCAAGCCGAAGGCGCTCTCCGGTGGCCAGCGCCAGCGCGTCGCGATGGGCCGGGCGATCGTGCGCTCACCGCAGGTCTTCCTCATGGACGAGCCGCTGTCCAACCTCGACGCGAAGCTGCGGGTGCAGACCCGGACGCAGATCGCCTCGCTCCAGCGCCGCCTCGGCGTGACGACGGTCTACGTCACGCACGACCAGGTCGAGGCCATGACGATGGGCGACCGGGTCGCGGTGCTCAAGGACGGCGTCCTGCAGCAGTGCGACAGTCCGCGCCGCATGTACGACCACCCCACGAACGTCTTCGTCGCCGGCTTCATCGGCTCGCCCGCCATGAACCTGCTGGACGTCCCGGTCACGGACAACGGCGTCGACCTGCACGGCCACATCGTCCCGCTCTCGCGTGAGGACCTCGCCGGCGTCGGCAAGCACGTCACGCTCGGCGTGCGGCCCGAGGACCTCGAGCTGTCCTCCGACTCGTCCGGCATCCCGGTGACGGTCGACGTGGTCGAGGAGCTCGGGGCCGACGCCTACATCTACGGGTCCACCGAGCAGAAGCTGCTCGAGGCCACCGGCGAGAACGCCGGCGATGTGCCGTTCATCGCGCGCGTCGACGGCCGTCGCCCCCCGGCGAAGGGCGACAAGGTCTACCTCAAGCCCAGCCCGGGGCACGTCCACGTGTTCAACGCGGAGTCGGGCCTGCGCGTCGGCGACTGAGGCGAGGCGCGAGGGCACGAGCGACGGACGGCCGGCTTCCCAGGAAGCCGGCCGTCCGGCATACCGGGGTGCCTGGCATACCGGCCCGTCCGGCATACCGCGGAGGTCGCCACGTCTGCGACGATGGTCTGCGTGCCTCTCCAGATCACCACGGCCCGCCCGGACCCGGCGCTGCTCGACCTGCCGTGGGCGCTGCCGCTCGAGGCGTGGCCGGATCACACGCTGGCCGCGCTGCCGCGAGGCATCTCCAGGCACGTCGTGCGGTTCGTCAAGCTCGGTGGCCGGGTGCTCGCCGTCAAGGAGATCAAGGACGACATCGCCGACCGCGAGTACGCCATGCTGCGCAACCTGCGGCGGCTCGACGTCCCCAGCGTCGAGCCGTTCGGGGTGGTCCACGGCCGCGTGGACGCATCCGGCGAGCCGCTCGACGCCTGCCTCATCACCCGGCACCTGCAGTTCTCGCTTCCCTACCGGGCGCTCTACAGCCAGGCTCTGCGCCCGGACACGGCGGTGCGGCTCATGGACGCGCTGGCGCTGCTGCTCGTGCGCCTCCACCTCGAGGGCTTCTGGTGGGGGGACGTCTCGCTGTCCAACGCCCTGTTCCGCCGCGACGCCGGCTCCTTC
>CALMNV010000188.1 GCA_937873285.1 uncultured Intrasporangium sp.
TGCGCGCCGCCACCCCCGGTGGAGAAGCGGACCCGCTGACCGCCCGGGCCTGCGCCGCCGGCTCCGCCGAATGCCGAGAAGATGTCCTCGAAGCTGCCGGCGCCACCGGGCCCGCCCGCCGTGAACCGCGCGCCGCCGTGGGACATGGCCCGGACCGCGTCGTACTCCTTGCGCTGCTCGGGATCGGACAGCACGGCATACGCCTCGCCGATCTCCTTGAAGCGCTCCTCGGCGGCCCGGTCCCCGTTCGCGTGGTCGGGGTGCATGGTGCGGGCGAGCTTGCGGTACGTCTTCTTGATCGTCGCCGCGTCCGCGTCCTGCGGCACGCCGAGGATCGCGTAGAAGTCCTTCTCGAACCAGTCCTGGCTAGCCATCTCGGCGCACCTCCTCCTGCTGATTGTTCCGTATGCCGCTGTGCCCGGTCATCGACGCGCGGCTCCTCGTGCTCAGGCCGGGTCGGCGACCGAGACCCGGGCAGCGCGGATCACGCGGTCGCCGCTGCGGTAGCCGGGCTGCAGGACCTGGACGACGGTCGTCCCGGACGCTCCCTCCGGCAGCTCCGCCTCGACGTGCATGAGCGCCTCGTGCACGGTGGGGTCGAACTCCTCGCCCGCCGTGCCGATCCGCTCGATCCCCAGCCGGCCGACGACGCCGTCGAGCTTGTCCGCGATCGCCGCGAACGGCCCGGAGGCGAGATCGCCGGCCTGGCGTGCCATGGAGATGTCGTCGAGCACCGGCAGCAGCGCCTCGATGACACCGGCCACCGCGTTTGCTCGGATGAGGTCGCGGTCCCGGTCGACGCGCTTCTTGTAGTTGACGTACTCGGCCTGCAGGCGCTGCAGGTCGACGAGCAGGCTCGCCGCGAGGCGGTCCTCCTCCTCGAGCGCCGAGCCCTCGGGCTGCCCCGAGACCTCGGGCTGCGCCGTGCCCTCCGGCTGTGCCGTGCCCTCCGGCTTCGCCTCAGGAACCTCCGGCTCGGCGGCCCTCTCGTGGTCGAACTCGTCCTCGCCGCCCGGCTCGGCCGACGCTCCCGGCCCGCCCTCGGCGTAGCGCGGCGCCGTCGGGTCGGCGTGCGGCAGGCGGTCGCCGATCTCGCTCGTCGTCTCGTCTGCCCGCTCGCCCGAGGGGCCGGGGGCGCCGGCGGTGCCGGCGCCCTCGACCTCGTCGGGGACCTCGGGGCTCGTGCCCGGGGTGCTCACTTCGCTTCCTTCGCCTCGTCCTCGTCGACCACCTCGGCGTCGACGACGTCCTCGTCCCCGGCGCCGCGGGCAGCCCCGCCGTCGGACGACGCGGACTGCGCCCCAGCGCTCGCCGACGCGCCGGCGGAAGCCTGCTCGGCGGCATACACCGCCTGGCCCATCGCCTGCGACTTCTCGTTGAGGGTGTCGACCTTGGCCTTGAGGTCGGCGGCCGAGGCCCCCGAGCCGTCCTTGAGCGCGTCCTTGAGCTCGGTCAGAGCCTCCTCGACGGGCTGCTTGGCGGCCTCGGGCACCTTGTCGCCGCTCTCCTTGAGGAAGGACTCGGTGGAGTAGACGAGCTGCTCCGCGGTGTTGCGCACCTCCGCCTCCTCGCGGCGCTGGCGGTCCTCCTCGGCGTGCGCCTCGGCGTCCTTGACCATGCGCTCGATGTCCTCCTTCGAGAGGGCCGAGCCGCCGGTGATCGTCATCTTCTGCTCCTTGCCGGTGCCCTTGTCCTTGGCGGAGACGTTGACGATGCCGTTGGCGTCGATGTCGAAGGTGACCTCGATCTTCGGCACGCCGCGCGGGGCGGGCGCGATGCCGGTCAGCTCGAAGGTGCCGAGCGACTTGTTGTGCTGGGCGATCTCGCGCTCGCCCTGGAAGACCTGGATGAGCACCGAGGGCTGGTTGTCCTCGGCCGTCGTGAAGATCTCCGAGCGCTTCGTCGGGATGGCGGTGTTGCGCTCGATGAGCTTGGTCATCAGGCCACCCTTGGTCTCGATGCCGAGCGAGAGCGGGGTGACGTCGATGAGCAGCACGTCCTTGCGCTCGCCCTTGAGGACGCCCGCCTGCAGCGAGGCGCCGACGGCGACGACCTCGTCGGGGTTGACGCCCTTGTTGGGCTCCCTGCCGCCGGTGAGCTCCTTGACGAGGCTGGTGACGGCGGGCATCCGGGTGGAGCCACCGACGAGCACCACGTGGTCGATCTCGGACAGCGAGATGCCGGCGTCCTCGATGACCTTGTGGAACGGCGCCTTGGTGCGGTCGAGCAGCGACTTGGTCATCTGCTCGAACTGGGCGCGGGTCAGCGTCTCGTCGAGGTGGATCGGGCCCTCGGGCGTCATCGAGATGTACTGCGCCGAGATGTTGGTGCTCGTCGCGGTCGACAGCTCCTTCTTGGCGCGCTCGGCCTCGTCACGCAGGCGCTGCATGGCGATCTTGTCCTTGCCGAGGTCCTGGCCCGTCTTGTTCTTCACCTGCGTGATGAGGTGCTGGACGATGACCTCGTCCCAGTCGTCGCCGCCGAGGTGGTTGTCACCGCTGGTGGCGCGCACCTGGATGGTGGAGAAGTTGTCCTCCGGGTCCTTGCCGACCTCGAGGAGGGACACGTCGAAGGTGCCGCCGCCGAGGTCGAAGACGAGGATGAGCTCGTCCTCCTTGCCCTTGTCCAGGCCGTAGGCGAGCGCCGCGGCGGTCGGCTCGTTGATGATGCGCAGCACGTTGAGGCCCGCGATCTCGCCGGCCTCCTTGGTGGCCTGCCGCTCGGCGTCGTCGAAGTAGGCCGGCACGGTGATGACCGCGTCGGTCACGCTCTCGCCGAGGTAGGACTCCGCGTCACGCTTGAGCTTCTGCAGGATGCGGGCGCTGATCTCCTGCGCCGTGTAGCGCTTGCCGTCGATCTCGGGCGACGACCAGTCGGTGCCCATGTGGCGCTTGACCGAGCGGATGGTCCGGTCGACGTTGGTGACGGCCTGGCGCTTTGCGACCTCGCCGACGAGCACCTCGCCGTTCTTGGAGAACGCGACCACGGACGGCGTGGTGCGGCCACCCTCCGCGTTCGCGATGATGGTCGGCTCGCCGCCCTCGAGGACGGCGACGGCCGAGTTGGTGGTGCCGAGGTCAATTCCGACCGCACGTGCCATGGGGATGTCTCCTTCTGATCTGACGTATGCCGCGCAGCTGCGGCCCGGTGTCCCGGACCGTGCCGGCGTGGCGGGGTCTGTCTGGGGGTGGTTCTGGCCCAATCTGCTCCCACGACCCGACGCTTGTCAAAGTCGCGCTCGCAAATCTTGCGCTCTAGTGACTCAACTTCATTGGGTGCCGAGTTGTTCCTGAACTGCCCCCCTGGTTTCCGGGCCACCACCAGCAGGCACGCGCCGCGCCGGTTCACCCGGGCGCTGTCGGTGATGCTCGGCCCGCGGCTGGTCTGGGTCGGCGACCCCCCCGACCCCGACGTCACGCCCACCCCCGACACCGCGGGCGTCGAGCGGGCCGTGCTCGATCTCCAGCCGCAGCGGCTCTTCGGCGGCGACGAGATCGGCGTCTCGCTGGCCGACGGCCGCCTGGCCGCCGTCACGTCCGAGCGGCTGCCGCTGCGGCTCGGGCGGATGCTG
>CALMNV010000189.1 GCA_937873285.1 uncultured Intrasporangium sp.
CCTTCGCGTTGCGGACGGCGTCCTCGATTCGGTGCTTGCGCTCCTTGAGCTCGACCTCGGTGGCCGCGCCGACCTTGATGACGGCCACGCCGCCGGCCAGCTTGGCGAGGCGCTCCTGGAGCTTCTCGCGGTCGTAGTCGGAGTCCGACTTCTCGATCTCGGCGCGGATCTGGTTCACCCGGCCGGAGATCTGCTCGGCGTCACCGGCACCCTCGACGATGGTCGTCTCGTCCTTGGTGACGACCACCTTGCGGGCGCGGCCGAGCAGGTCGAGCCCGGCGTTCTCCAGCTTGAGGCCGACCTCCTCGGAGATGACCTGGCCGCCGGTGAGGATCGCGATGTCCTGCAGCATCGCCTTGCGGCGGTCGCCGAAGCCGGGGGCCTTGACCGCGGCCACGGTGAAGGTGCCACGGATCTTGTTGACGACGAGGGTCGAGAGCGCCTCGCCCTCGACGTCCTCGGCGATGATGAGCAGCGGCTTGCCGGACTGGACGACCTTCTCCAGCACCGGCAGCACCTCCGCGACGGCGGAGATCTTGCCCTGGTTGATCAGGACGTAGGCGTCCTCGAGGACGGTCTCCATGCGCTCGGGGTCGGTGACGAAGTAGGGCGACAGGTAGCCCTTGTCGAACTGCATGCCCTCGGTGAACTCCAGCTCGGTGGAGGTCGACGACGACTCCTCGACCGTGATGACCCCGTCCTTGCCGACCTTGTCGAACGCCTCGCCGATGAGGTCGCCGAGGCTCGAGTCCTGGGCCGAGAGCGTGGCGACCGAGGAGATCTCGGCCTTGCCGTCGACGTCACGAGCGATGCTCAGCAGCTCGTCGTTGACGGCGGTGACGGCCTTGTCCATCCCGCGCTTGAGCGCGGCGGGAGCGGCCCCGGCGGCGACGTTGCGCAGGCCCTCGCGGACCATCGCCTGAGCGAGGACGGTCGCCGTGGTGGTCCCGTCACCGGCGATGTCGTTGGTCTTGGTCGCGACCTCCTTGGCGAGCTGGGCGCCGAGGTTCTCGTACGCGTCCTCCAGCTCGATCTCGCGGGCGATGGTGACACCGTCGTTGGTGATCGTGGGGGCGCCCCACTTCTTGTCGATGACGACGTTGCGGCCCTTGGGGCCGAGCGTCACCTTGACGGCGTTGGCGAGCGCGTCAACTCCGCGCTCGAGCGACTTGCGGGCGGAGTCGGTGAACTCCAGCTGCTTGGCCATGAGGTTCCTTTGGCTCTCGGTGGTTCGTGGTCTGGGAGGCAGGGCGCGGCGCCCCTGGTGGACGCCGGACGCGGCGCACCCCGGGGAGACCCCGGACGGGGCTCACCGGGGTGCGATCACGGCATACGGGGAAACGCGGTCAGCCGACGACGGCGAGGACGTCGCGGGCGCTGAGGATGAGCAGCTCCTCGCCGGCGTACTTCACCTCGGTGCCGCCGTACTTGCTGTAGATGACCTTGTCGCCGACCTTGATGTCGAGCGGGACGCGCTCGTCGCCGTCCTCGTTCCAGCGGCCCGGACCCACGGCCAGGACCTCGCCCTCCTGGGGCTTCTCCTTGGCGGTGTCCGGGATGACGAGGCCGGACGCGGTGGTCTGCTCGGCCTCCAAGGACTTGACGACGATGCGGTCTTCGAGCGGCTTGATGTCAACCGACACGGTGGGGACCTTCCCTTCGGGACAGTCGGATCGAAACTGGGACTGGGGCTCCGTGAGCGCCAGCCGCCGTCGCGGGGGTCGACCGGCTCTCGAGGAGTGCTCTGGCACTTTCCGTGGAAGAGTGCCAACGAGGAGAATCTAGGTAGGCCGTTAGCACTCGGTCAAGTCGAGTGCCAGCTCCCGGCGCGTCTGCCGAGGATGCGAGGATGCCGGCATGGATGCGGCGACGGTCGAGCGCCTCTGCTCCGCAGAGGGCTGGGCGCTGCTGCAGGCGCTGCCACCCTACGACGAGGCCGCCACCCTCGCCCTGCAGCAGCGCCTGCGCGACGCGGGCTTCGCCCCCGACCTCGTCGCAGCCGCGCTGACCCAGTCGCGCCTGCGCGCCCGAGCGGCTGCCAAGTTCGGGCCGTTCGCGGCGGGCATGCTCCTGACCGCCGACGGGCTCGAGCAGGCTACCCGGCTGCCGCTGGCCGCCCGGCACGCCGCCCGGTATGCCGCCGCCGGCGTCCGCACGGCATACGACCTCGGCTGCGGCATCGGCTCGGACGCCATGGCCCTGGCCGGGCTCGACCTGACGGTCCGGGCGGTCGACGCCGACCCGACCACGGCGGCCGTCGCCCGGGCCAACCTGCGGCACTGGCCCTCCGCCACGGTGACCTGCGCGCGCGCGGAGGACGTCCGGCTGCCGCTCGGCGAGGGCGCGAGGCAGGTGGGCGTGTGGCTCGACCCGGCGCGGCGGGTGCCGGGCGTCGCCGACCTGCGTGGGCGGAGCAGGCGGGTGTCCTCCCTCGAGGGCATCTCGCCGTCGTGGGGCGACGTGCAGCGGTATGCCGCGCAGGTCCCCGCGACGGGGGCCAAGCTGTCGCCGGCGTTCGCGCACGGCTCGGTGCCACCGGGCACGGAGGCCCAGTGGAGCTCGTGGGACGGCGAGGTGCTCGAGTGCGTCGTGTGGTGGGGGCCGCTCGTGCGCTCGCCCGGGCGGACCGCGGCGGTGTGCCGTGACGGTGGCGCCGTCGTCGTCACCGAGCGCGACGCGGCGCCGGGCGCGGCGCAGCCGGCGCTCACCTCGCTGTCGGGGATCGGCGGCTGGCTCTACGAGGCGGACCGGGCCGTGCTGCGCGCCGGGCTCACCGGCGCGCTCGTCGCCCGGGTGGGCGGCCGCGAGCTCGACCCCGGGGTGGGCTATGTCACCAGCGACCACGCCCTCGAGGTGACGTGGGCTCGGCGCTACCGGGTGGTCGAGGCGATGCCGCTCGTCACCAAGCAGCTCGCCCGGTGGCTGCGAGAGCACGGGCACGACCGGGTGACGGTCAAGAAGCGCGGCGTGACCCTCGACTCGGACCTGCTGCGACGCCAGCTGAAGCTGACCGGCCGCGGAAAGGGCGGCTCAGAGGCAACGCTCGTGCTCACCCGGGCGGCCGGGCGGCAGGTCGCCGTCGTCGTCAGCCCGGCCTGAGGCCGCCGACCAGCCGAGTGTCAGCTCCGTGCGTCCACGAGCTCGACGCGCGGAAGGATCTCGCTGGCGAGCAGCGCCCGGTCCGCCGTGAGGAAGGGAAGCCGCTCGGCGGCCGCCTGGGTGACGAGCAGCCGGTCGAACGGGTCGCGGTGCGGCAGGCCCAGCACCGCGCGCGAGGACCAGGCATGCGCAGCGGTCACCGCGATGGTGCCCAGGCCGGCCGCGGCGATGTGCCGCGGGAGGTCGTCCGGGGTGGCGACCTTGCCCAGGGCCAGCTTGATGGCCAGCTCCCACAGGCTCGCCGCGGACACGAGCGGCTGGTCGGCCGACGAAAGCCGCCGGCGCGCCTCGGCACCGAGGCGCGGGCTGTCGTCGAGGAACCACAACAGCACGTGCGTGTCGAGCAGCATCAGGAGCCCTCGAACAGCCGGACGACGTCCTCGTCCGGGGCGTCGAAGGTGTCCGCGTCGTACTCCAGCCGGCCGGCCGCCGTCCCTGCGACGAGGTCGGCGGGCGAGTGCGGCACGAGGTCGGCGACGGGCCGGCCGGCGCGCGCGATGACGATGCGCTCCCCGGCCTCCACCCTTTGCAGCAGCTTGGACAGGGTGGACTTCGCCTCGTGGACGTTGACCATAGCCATGTCTGCATCCTAGTCGCAGGAGTTGGCTAAACTGGGCTAACCCAGTCGTGGCAGGAGACCTCGATCAGGAGATCGCCGACGCCGCGGGCCGCCTATGGCCGGCCGTTCGAGGGACACCAACCCCTTCCGCACCGGTGAAGCCGGAGAGGAGTTCCGAGAGGTTCTGCGCCGCCAGCAGGAGGAGGGTCGGGCCCGAGCAACCAGAGCCTCGGATGGCCCACGTTCCTGCGCCGCCGGCTGGCCAGTGTCACCCCGGCCGAACGAGACCCCAGGCAGCCCCCGGGTCGTCGAACGCAGAAGGTCCAGGGCCCCGCGAGCGAACCGAAGTGACCACTCGACCAGGGGTGGCGCATTCCGCGGACCTCCCCATCCTCACCGGCCGGAGCCGGCCGGCCTCGCCCGCCCAGGGCACGAGGGCCGGTCCGCCGGCGAGATCCGTG
>CALMNV010000190.1 GCA_937873285.1 uncultured Intrasporangium sp.
GGCCGCGACGGTGACGAGGTCGGCGTTGCCCGTGCGCTCGCCGTAGCCGTTCACGGTGCCCTGCACGTGGGTCGCCCCCGCCCGCACCGCGGCCACCGAGTTGGCGACCGCACAGCCGGTGTCGTTGTGGCAGTGGGCTCCGACCCGCGCCCCGGTGCCCGCGATCACGTCGGACACCACCTGCTCGACCTGGTGGGGCAGCATGCCGCCGTTGGTGTCGCAGAGCACGACGGCCTCCGCCCCCGCCTCGTGGGCCGTGCGCACCACCGACAGGGCGTAGTCGCGGTCGAGGTGCCAGCCGTCGAAGAAGTGCTCGGCGTCGAGGAAGACACGGCGGCCGTGCGCCACGAGATGGCTCACGGTGTCACGCACCATCTCGAGGTTCTCCTGGAGCGTGGTCCGCAGGGCGTCCTCGACGTGCCGCGCGTGGGACTTCGCCACGAGGCAGACCACCGGGGCACCGGAGTCGACCAGCGCGCGCACCAAGGCGTCCTCGGCCGCCGAGCCGCCGGCCCGACGCGTGGCCCCGAAGGCCGTCAGCGTGGCCCGCCGCAGCTGCAGCTCGTCCCGGGCCCGGGCGAAGAACTCGGTGTCCTTCGGGTTCGCCCCCGGCCAGCCGCCCTCGATGTAGTCGACCCCGAGCTCGTCGAGCAGCGTCGCGATGGCGAGCTTGTCCGGCACCGAGAGGTTGAGGCCCTCCTGCTGGGCCCCGTCGCGCAGTGTCGTGTCGTAGACGTGCACGGCGTCCATGCCGTTCTCCCTTGGTGCGGTGGGGAAACAAAAAGACCTCCCGGGGTCGGGAGGTCTGCGCGACGAGGACTGCTCGTCGCGCTATTCGATAATCCGCGTGGCCGTGGCCACGAGCATCGGTGTCACGCCCGACACGCTACCCCTGGGGCCGCGGCCGCCGATACGAGGCGTCCGTCATCCGGACGGTCGCCGCGAGGAGCAGCGCCGCGCTGCAGCCGCGACGAGTGCCTCGAACAGGCGCCCGTCGGCACCGTGCTCGGGATGCCACTGCACGCCGAGCCGGAAGCCGGCCTGCGGGTCCTCCATGGCCTCGAGGGTGCCGTCCGGCGCCCACGCCGAGGCGACGTATCCCGGGTGGGTCCGCACCGCCTGGTGGTGGTAGCTCGGCACGTCGACACGCTTCCCGAGCACCCGCGCGACGATGCTGCCGGGGACGGTGTCGACCCGGTGGCTGCCGTACGTGGCCGGCTTCGGGGCGTGGTCCTCATGGCCGACCTCCTCGGGGAGGTGCTGGACCAGGGTGCCTCCGGCGGCCACGGCCATCACCTGCATGCCACGGCAGATGCCGAGCACCGGCAGGTCGGTCTCCTTGGTCATCCGGGCGACGGCGAGCTCCGTCGCGTCCCGCTCGGGACGCGACGCCTGCACGCTCGGGTGACGGCGGGCGGCATACAGCTCGGGTGCGACGTCCACACCGCCGGCGAGGACGACGCCGTCAAGCCGCTCGAGCAGCCCACGGGCGAGCCGCTCGTCCGCGTCCTGCCGGGGCGGGACGAGCACGGCGATGCCACCCGCCCGCTCGACCTGGCGCACGTAGGCGTGCGGCAGGAGCACCGACGGCACGTCGACCCAGTCGCCTCGGCTGGCCAGCTCCACGTAGGACGTGATTCCGATGACCGGCCGGGGCGTTCCCGGGCTCGCGCTCACAGCGGCGTGACGTAGGCGCCGGAGATGCCACCGTCGACGAGGAAGGTGGCGGCCGTGATGAAGCTGGACTCGTCGGAGGCGAGGAAGAGCACCGCGTTGGCCATCTCCTCGGGCTCGCCGAACCGGCCCATGGGCACGTGCACGAGACGGCGCGCCGCCCGCTCCTCGTCGGCGGCGAAGAGCTCCTGCAGAAGCGGCGTGTTGACGGGTCCGGGACACAGCGCGTTGACCCGCACCCCCTGACGGGCGAACTGCACGCCGAGCTCGCGGGACATCGACAGGACGCCGCCCTTGCTCGCGCTGTAGGAGATCTGCGAGGTCGCGGCGCCCATCACCGCAACGAAGGAGGCGGTGTTGATGATGGACCCACGGCCCTGCTCGAGCATGTAGGGAAGGACGGCCTTGCAGCACAGGTAGACCGAGGTGAGGTTGACGTCCTGCACCCGGCGCCACGCCTCGAGGTCGGTGTCCAGGATGGAGTCGTCCTCCGGCGGGCTGATGCCCGCGTTGTTGAAGGAGATGTCGACCGCGCCGTAGGTCTCCTTCGCCACGCGGAAGAGGTGGTCGACCTCCTCCTTGACGGTGACGTCGACGAGCACGAACGTGCCGCCCACCTCCTGCGCCAGCTCACGGCCGGCGCGGGCGTCGATGTCCCCGATGACGACCCTGGCGCCCTCCTCGGCGAAGCGACGCACGGTCGCCAGGCCGATTCCCGAGCACCCGCCGGTGACGACGGCGACCCGGCCGTCCAACCTGCCTGCCATGCTGCCTCTTTCATTCGGTGCTGATGAAGACATTCTTGACGTCGGTGAAGGCGTCCAACGCGTCGGGTCCGAGCTCGCGCCCCAGACCGCTCTGCTTGAACCCGCCGAACGGCGTGGAGTAGCGCACGCTGCTGTTGGAGTTGACCGAGAGGTTGCCCGCCTCCACCCCGCGGGCCACGCGCAGCGCCCGGCCGATGTCGCGCGTCCAGATGGACCCCGAGAGGCCGTATGCCGTGTCGTTGGCCTTGGCGACCGCGTCGGCCTCGTCCTCGAAGGGCAGGACGGCGACGACCGGGCCGAAGACCTCCTCCTGCCATACCCGGTCGGCCGGCGAGCGAGGCAGCACGACGGTGGGGGGATACCAGTAGCCGGGCCCAGCCGGCGCGCCGCCGCGGAAGGCGACGTCGACGGGCTCGTCCGAGCTCTCGACGTAGGAGCACACGCGCTCGCGCTGCCCGGCGCTGACGAGAGGCCCCATCTCGGTCGCCTCGTCGCGCGGGTCGGCGACGACGACGCGCTTGACGGCGGCCTCGAAGTGCTCCAGGAAGGTGTCGAGGACGCTGCGCTGCACCAGGATGCGGCTGCGCGCACAGCAGTCCTGGCCGGCGTTGTCGAAGACGCCGTAGGGCGCGGTCGCCGCTGCCCGCTCGACGTCGGCATCCGCGAAGACGATGTTGGCGCTCTTTCCACCCAGCTCGAGCGTGATCCGCTTCACCTGCTCGGCGGCTCCGCGCATGATGCCCTGGCCGACCGCGGTGGAGCCGGTGAAGCAGACCTTGCGCACCGACGGCGACGAGACGAAGCGCGCTCCGACGACCGAGCCCTTGCCCGGCACGACGGTGAAGACGCCCTCCGGCAGGCCCGCCTCGAGCGCCAGCTCACCGATCCGCAGAGCGGTCAGCGGCGTCAGCTCGGCGGGCTTGAGCACCACCGTGTTGCCGGCGGCGAGCGCGGGGGCGAATCCCCAGCCCGCGATCGGCATCGGGAAGTTCCACGGCACGATGACGCCGACGACGCCGAGCGGCTCCTTGAAGGTGATGTCGATGCCGCCGGCCACGGGGATCTGCCTGCCGAAGTTGCGCTCCGGCGCCGCTGAGTAGTAGGCCAGCACGTCGCGCACGTTGGCCGCCTCCCAGCGCGCGTTGCCGATCGTGTGCCCGGAGTTGGCGACCTCGAGCTGGGCCAGTTCCTCGACGTGCTCGCCCACGGCGTCGGCGAAGCGCCGCAGCAGGCGGCCGCGGTCCGCCGGAGCCAGTGCGCGCCACGCCGGGCCGGCCGCGACGGCCCGGGCGATCGCCTCGTCCGCCTCGTCGACGGTGGCGAGGTCGACGGTCCGGACGAGCTCCTCGGTGGCCGGGTTGACGACGTCGTGGGTGGTCACAGGCGCTCGAACCCGCGTCGGCGCTCCCAGTCGGTGACCGCCGCCTGGAAGGCGCGGAGCTCGACGTCGGCCGCGTTGACGTAGTGGTCGACCACGTCGGAGCCGAACGCGGCGCGGGCCGGCTCGGAGGCAGCGAGCAGCTCTCGCGCCTCGGCCAGCGTCGTGGGCATCCGTGGCTTGTCGGAGGCGTACGCGTTGCCCGTGACGGGCGGCTCCAGGGCCAGGCCACGCTCGATGCCGTCCAACCCACCGGCGAGCATCGCGGCCACCGCCAGGTAGGGGTTCACGTCGCCACCGGGGACGCGGTTCTCGACGCGCAGCCCCGCCCCGTGACCGACGACGCGCACCGCGCAGGTG
>CALMNV010000191.1 GCA_937873285.1 uncultured Intrasporangium sp.
TCCATCACCATGATGGGGTGGTGGTTCCCCGGTCGCATGCTGGTGGCGGGCTTCCCCGCCCTCGCCGTGCTCGTCGCGGCATCGGCCAAGGCGACGTTCGACCTCTACCCGGACCCCGCGGCCGCCCTCGGGGCGTTCTCAGACATCCTCGCCAACCCCGCACTCGTGGCCGTCTACGGCCCGGTGGCCGACCCGCGGAGCATCGACGCCCTGGCGACCTTCAAGACGGTGCTGCTGGGCGCGGTCCTGCTCGCAGTCCTCGCGTATGCCGTGGTGCGCCGGCACACCCGCAGCGAGGAGGAGGCGGGCCGGCTCGAGCTGCTCGGGGCGGCGGTGGTGGGCCGGCGCGCGCCGCTGGCCGCCGGCGTCGCGCTCGCCACCGGCGCTGTCCTCGTCACCGTGCTGGTCACCGTCCTGGCCGCGCTCGGCGTCGGGCTGGACGGCCGCGGCTCGCTCGCCCTCGGCGCCTCCTGGCTCATCGTGGGCCTGACCTGGGTGGGAGTCTCGGCCGTCTCGGCGCAGCTGACGTCGACGAGCCGGGGCGCCGCCGGCTTCGCGCTCGGGGCGCTGGGCGCGGCCTACCTGCTCCGCGCGGTGGCCGACACGGCGCCCGAGCCGAGCGCCCTGCGCTCGCTCGTCTGGATCTCACCGCTCGGCTGGGCCGAGAAGGTCGCGCCCTACGGGGCCAACCGGCTGGAGCTGGCGGCACTCGGCGTCGTCGCATACGCCGCCCTCGTGCTCGTCGCGTTCGTCCTGCTCGAGCGCCGCGACCTCGGCAGCGGCCTGCTGGCCACCCGCCCCGGCCCCGCCCGGGGCCGGCTGGCCACGAGCGGTGACCTGGCCCGGCGCCTCGCCCGGGGCACCGTCGCAGGGTGGACCCTCGGGTTCGCGGCCGCCGGGGCCGTCGTGGCGGGCCTCGCGGGCAGCGTCTCGTCCTTCGCCGACTCCCCGCAGATCGCAGACCTGCTGCGCCGGATGGGCGGCGGTGGTCACGGCGCGCTCGTCGACGCCTACTTCGCCACCGAGCTCGGCTTCTTCGCGGTGCTGGCGGCAGCCCTCGGCGTGAGCCTCGCGGTCCGGATGAGGGCCGAGGAGCTGGGCTCCCACGCCGACGTCGTGCTCGCGGCAGGCGCTTCCCGGGTGCGGTGGGCGGGGGCCTTCCTGCTCGTCGCCGCGGACGCCGCCGCGCTCGCGATGACCGTGCTCGGTGCGAGCATGGGCGCCGTCCGCGGCGCCCAGGTGGGCGACGTCGGCGGCACGGTCGTCGCGCTGCTCGGTGCCGCGCTGGCGCAGCTGCCTGCGATCTGGGTGTGCGTCGCCGTCGTGGTGGCCCTCTTCGGCGTGGCGCCCCGCTTCACGACGCTGGCCTGGGCGGTGCTGCTGGTCTTCTTCGCCCTCGGTGAGCTCGGCCCTCTGCTCGGGATCCCGGAGGCGGTGCGCAACCTCTCTCCGTTCGTCCACGTGCCCCGGCTCGGGCAGCCGGTCGAGGCCGCACCGCTCGCCGTTCTCGTGCTCGTGGCCGCGGCGCTCGTCATCGTGGGGCTCCTCGGACTCCGGCGGCGGGACCTCGCCTGACCCCTCGCGGCGGAGGGGCCGATACCGTGGCGGCCCATGGACGAGGACTTCTGGGCCGTTCTCCCGGCCGGTGGCGCGGGCACGCGGCTGTGGCCGCTGTCCAGGCGCTCCTCCCCCAAGTTCCTGCATGACCTCACCGGCTCGGGCCAGTCACTGCTGCGCGCGACGTGGGAGCGGCTCGAGCCGCTCGTCGGCCCGCGCTTCCTCGTCGTCACCGGCGCCTCGCATGCCGACGCCGTCCGCCGGCAGCTGCCGATGCTGCCGGATGACGCCGTCGTCGCGGAGCCGTCGCCCCGCGACTCGATGCCGGCCATCGGGCTTGCTGCGGCGCTGCTCGAGCGCCGCGACCCCGGGGCGGTGCTCGGCTCCTTCGCCGCCGACCACGTCGTCACCCGGCCGGATGCCCTGCGGAAGGCCGTCCGGGAGGCCGTGGCGCTGGCCCGGCGCGGCGATCTCGTCACCATCGGGATCGCCCCCACCCGGCCTGCCACCGGCTTCGGCTACATCCGCCTCGGCGACCGACTCGGGGTGCCGGGGGCGCCGAGCGGATGCCGGGTGGACGCCTTCGTCGAGAAGCCCGACGCGCAGACGGCTGCCCGCTACCTCGCCGACGGCCGGTTCCGGTGGAACGCCGGCATGTTCGTCGCGCGGGCGGCCACCCTCCTGGAGCTGCTGGGGCAGAGCCGCCCCGACATGGTCGCGACCCTGCGCGCCATCGCAGCGGACCCGCGCCACCTGGACGCGCTGTGGCCGACCCTCGAGCGGATCGCCATCGACCACGCCGTCGCGGAGCCGGCCGCTGCCGCCGGGCGGGTGGCGGTCGTGCCCGCCGAGCTCGGCTGGGACGACGTCGGTGACTTCGCCTCGCTGGGGCCGCTGCTGCCGGCGCAGGCGCAGGTGGGCGGCATACGCGTGGCGACTGGCGCTGAGCACCTCCTCGCGCTCGACTCCACCGGTGTCGTGTCCGCCGGCTCCGGACGCCTCGTCGCGGTGCTCGGCGTGGACGACGTCGTCGTCGTCGACACCCCGGACGCGCTCCTCGTCACGACCCGGTCGCGCGCCCAGGACGTCAAGCAGGTCGTCGACGCGCTGGCCTGCCGAGGCCGCAGCGACCTGCTGTGACGAGCGAGCCGCCCACGGTGCGATCGGTCACACCGCGCGGGGTACCGGTGGGTAGGAAGAGGCCCGTGAGGGCCGCGGGGATAGGTTGTCCCCCGTGGCCACTTCATCGCTCGCCGCGCCGGGACAGGTCTCAGCCCGCCGCACCACCGTGTTCCTCAAGATCCTCATGGCGCTGTCCGGCGCGCTCTTCGTGCTCTACGTGCTCGCGCACATGTACGGCAACCTCAAGATCCTCGGCGGCACCCGGGGCTTCGACGAGTACGCCCTGCACCTGCGCACGCTTCTGACGCCGCTGCTGCCCGTGGGCGGGGTGCTCTGGATCCTTCGGGCGCTGCTCGTCGTGGCGCTGGTCGCCCACGCGTGGGCCGCGTTCACGCTCTGGGCCCGGGCCAACGGCGCCCGCACCACGCGGTACGTGGCCAAGCAGGCCGCGCGCGCGAGCATCAAGTCCCGGATGATGCGGTGGGGCGGGGTGGCGCTGCTGCTCTTCGTCGTCTGGCACCTGCTCCAGTTCACGATCCTGCGCTTCAACGTCAACCCGTCCGTGCCCGCCGCCCGGATCGGCGACAGCGCCGGCGCCCTCGTCATCGCCAGCTTCCAGGTCTGGTGGAACGTCGCGCTCTACCTGCTCGCGCTCGTGGCCCTCGGGATGCACCTCTACCACGGTGTCTACAGCGCCGCGCAGACGCTGGGCTGGACCAACACCGGCACCGCGCGGGCGGCGGCGAAGGCGACCGGGCAGGTCGTCGCCGTCGTCACCGCGGTCGGCTTCGCCATCCCGCCGCTCGCCATCCTGTTCGGACTCGTGAAGGGAAGCTGACGATGACCGGGCTGAAGACCGCCACCAACCCCGAGGTGCGCTCCGACCTCGTCCAGGGTCTCTACACGGTCGGCGCGCCGATCCGGGACACCAAGGCGCCGGGCGGGCCGATCGAGGGCCGCTGGTCCAAGCGCAAGTTCGAGGCCAAGCTCGTCAACCCGGCCAACCGGCGCAAGCTCACGGTGATCATCGTCGGCACCGGCCTGGCGGGCGGCGCCGCGGCCGCAACCCTCGGCGAGGCCGGCTACCACGTCAAGTCGTTCTGCTACCAGGACTCCCCGCGACGCGCCCACTCCATCGCCGCGCAGGGCGGGATCAACGCGGCGAAGAACTACAAGGAGGACGGCGACTCCGTCTTCCGGCTCTTCTACGACACGGTCAAAGGCGGCGACTACCGCTCCCGCGAGTCCAACGTCTACCGCCTCGCCGAGGTCAGTGCCAACATCATCGACCAGTGCGTGGCGCAGGGAGTCCCGTTCGCGCGAGAGTACGGCGGCCTGCTCGACAACCGGTCGTTCGGCGGCGTGCAGGTCTCGCGCACGTTCTATGCCCGCGGCCAGACGGGCCAGCAGCTGCTCATCGGCGCCTACCAGGCGATGGAGCGCCAGGTGGCGGCCGGCACGGTGCAGGAGTTCGCCCGCCACGAGATGCTCGAGCTCGTCGTCGTCGACGGCCGGGCCCGGGGGATCATCGCCCGTGACCTGGTCACGGGCGAGATCGAGACCCACCTCGCCGACGCGGTCGTCCTCGCCAGCGGTGGCTACGGCAACGTCTTCTACCTGTCCACCAACGCGATGGGGTCCAACACGACCGCCACCTGGCGGGCCCACCGCAAGGGGGCCTACTTCGGCAACCCCTGCTACACGCAGATCCACCCGACGTGCATCCCCGTGTCGGGCGAGTACCAGAGCAAGCTCACCCTCATGTCGGAGTCGCTGCGCAACGACGGCCGGATCTGGGTGCCGAAGAGCTCGGCCGACCGCGAGAAGGACCCGCGCGAGATCCCCGAGGCGGACCGGGACTACTACCTGGAGCGGATCTACCCGAGCTTCGGCAACCTCGTGCCCCGCGACATCGCCAGCCGCGCCGCCAAGTATCAGTGCGACGCCGGCAAGGGCGTCGGCCCGGGAGGGCTCGGCGTCTACCTCGACTTCGCCGACGCGATCGCCCGGATGGGGCTGCCAGCGGTCAAGGAGCGATACGGCAACCTCTTCGACATGTACCAGCGCATCACCGGGGAGAACCCCTACGAGGTGCCGATGCGCATCTACCCGGCCGTGCACTACACGATGGGCGGCCTGTGGGTCGACTACGACCTGCAGTCCACGATCCCCGGCCTGTTCGTCACGGGCGAGGCCAACTTCTCCGACCACGGCGCCAACCGGCTCGGAGCCAGCGCTCTCATGCAGGGCCTTTCCGACGGCTACTTCGTGCTGCCCAACACCATCCGGGACTACCTCGCGGACGGCCCCTACCCCCGGGTCGCGGAGGACGCGCCGGAGGTGCTCGAGGCGCGCTCGGCCGTCGAGCAGCGGGTGGCGCACTTCCTCGGCGTGCAGGGCACCCGCAGCGTCGACAGCTTCCACAAGGAGCTCGGCCAGATCATGTGGGAGTACTGCGGCATGGAGCGCACCGAGGAGGGGCTGCGCAAGGCAATCGAGATGATCCGCGAGCTGCGCACGCAGTTCTGGTCCGACGTCAAGGTGCTCGGGGCCGCGGAGACGCTCAACCAGTCCCTCGAGAAGGCCGGCCGCGTCGCCGACTTCCTCGAGCTCGGCGAGCTGATGTGCGTCGACGCGCTGCACCGCCGGGAGTCCTGCGGCGGCCACTTCCGGGCCGAGAGCCAGACCGAGGACGGCGAGGCGCTGCGCCACGACGACGAGTTCGCCTATGTCGCAGCCTGGGAGTTCTGCGGCGACGACGGCACGCCGGTGCTGCACAAGGAAGACCTCGTCTACGAGTTCGTCGAGCTGAAGCAACGGAGCTACAAGTGAATCTCACCCTCAGGATCTGGCGTCAGGCCAGCTCGAGCGCCAAGGGCGCGATGGCGACGTATGCCGTGCAGGACATCTCGCCGGACATGTCCTTCCTCGAGATGCTCGACGTGCTCAACGAGGAGCTCAACGCCAAGGGCGAGGAGCCGATCGCCTTCGACTCCGACTGCCGCGAGGGGATCTGCGGCTCCTGCGGCCTGATGATCAACGGCGTCGCGCACGGGCCGATGAAGGCGACGGCGACGTGCCAGCTCCACATGCGCGCGTTCAAGGACGGCGACGAGCTCTGGATCGAGCCGTGGCGCGCGCGCGGGTTCCCGGTGCTGAAGGACCTGTGCGTGAACCGCGGGGCGCTCGATCGCATCATCGCCGCGGGCGGCTACATCTCGGCGTACACCGGCGGCGCGCCGGACGGCAACGCGGTGCTCGTCGGCAAGCAGGCGTCGGAC
>CALMNV010000192.1 GCA_937873285.1 uncultured Intrasporangium sp.
GTCAAGAACGTAGAAGCCGCTCATGACGATCCGACCGGTTCGGCTTCTTGTTGCCGCTTGCGCACGAATTCGGACTTGGCCCGCCACAATTGTTCGATGCTCGTCCACCGCCCGCTGTCTTCCAGGGTGAGCGCCGCATCGATGGTCATTCTGGCGTCGACCGCGTCGAGGTCGATCTGCGGGCAGTCCTTCCAGAGGCGCTCGAGCGCGTAGTACTCGCGCTCGTCCTCGTGCTGGACGTGCACGACGATGTCGCCGAAGTCGATGAGCACCCAGCGTCCCTCACGCTCGCCCTCGCGCCGGATCGGGCGCGTGCCGAGCTCGCGTAGCCGATCCTCCACCTCGTCGACGATGGCGCCCACCTGCCGTTCGTTGGTGGCGGAGGCGAGCACGAACACGTCGGTGAGCGGAAGCTGGTCGCTGACGTCGATCGCCAGCACCCTCTCGGCGATCTTGTCCTCGGCCGCCAGCGCGGCGGCCTTTGCCAGGCGCAGGGCATGGGAGTCAGCGGTCACGAATCTCCTCGCGAGGACGGGGCCAGGGGCCTGTTCTGATGGCCCAGGGGGTCCTGCGGCCCGTGGTGGGCGGAGCATCGCGAGCGCCGCCGCCCGAGCGGCACCGGGCGGCTCGGCATACAGCGAGTGCTTGTTGATGTACTGCACCACGCCGTCCGGCACGAGATACCACACCGGCTTGCCCTCCGCGACGCGCTGCCGGCAGTCTGTCGAGCTGATCGCCATCGCCGGCACCTCCTGCAGCGTCACGCCCTCCTCGGGCAGGCCCGAGTCCGACAGGACGTGCCCGGGGCGGGTGACCCCGATGAAGTGGGCCAGCTCCCAGATCCGGTCCGCATCCTTCCAGGAGAGGATCTCCGCCAAGGCGTCCGCCCCGGTGATGAAGAACAGCTCGTCGTCTGGCCGCTGGGTGTGCAGGTCGCGCAGCGTGTCGACGGTGTAGGTCGGACCGGGCCGGTCGATGTCGACGCGGCTGACGGTGAAGCGAGGGTTGGACGCGGTCGCGACCACGGTCATCAGGTAGCGATGCTCGGCCGGCGCCACCTTGCCATGGTGCTTCTGCCACGGCTGGCCGGTCGGGACGAAGATGACCTCGTCGAGGGCGAACCGCGACTGGACCTCGCTCGCGGCCACCAGGTGGCCGTGGTGGATCGGGTCGAACGTGCCGCCCATGACGCCGAGGCGCATCGTCAGTGTGACGTCCCGCCGTGCTGGGTCGTCTGGTGGTCGGACTGACCCTGGCTGCGCGGCTGGACCTTGTACGCCGTGTTGCGGAAGCTCCAGGTGACGAGGAGCAGCGCGACGAAGATGCCGAACGCGATGAGGAAGAAGGCGATGGCCGGCATCGGGAGCTGGCGCGCGACCTCCGCGGCGGCGGGCAGGGCGCTCAGGGCACGATCAGACATGGGGTCCAGCCTAGCGTCCCGCAGCCGCCGTCACGCCGACCGGCGCCCTGCGACACCGCCCGCGGTCAGCCTTCGGTCGGCCGGTCGCCGCAGGCACCGGCCGTAGGCTTGGCCTCATGGTCCCCGAGCTGTCCGTCGTCGTGCCGATGTACAACGAGGAGGAGGTGCTGCCCCTCCTCGTGCGGCGGCTGCGCCCGGTGCTCGACGGGCTCGGGGTCGACTACGAGGTCCTCGCCGTCGACGACGGCAGCACCGACCTGACCCCGGCCCTGCTGCAGGCCCACCACCGGCAGTGGCCCGCGCTGCGGGTCATCCGGCTGCGGGCGAACGCCGGGCACCAGGCGGCCATCTCGGCCGGCCTCGCGAGCACCCGCGGGGGCTACGTCGTGACCCTCGACGCCGACCTGCAGGACCCGCCGGAGCTGATCCCGCAGATGCTGGCGTCCGCTCGCCGCGACCGTGTGGACGTCGTCTATGGCGTGCGCACCGACCGGTCGAGCGACACGTGGTTCAAGCGGCTCTCCGCCCGGGCCTTCTACACCCTCATCCGGCTCGTCTCGCAGGTGCCCGCGCACAGCGACGCGGGTGACTTCCGGCTGATGTCCCGGGCGACCGTGGACGCGGTCAACAGCCTGCCGGAGCACAACCGGGTGCTGCGCTTCATCGTCCCGGCGCTGAACTTCCCGTCCGACACGGTGGAGTATCGGCGCGACGAGCGGGCGGCGGGCCGGTCGAAGTATCCGCTGCTCAAGATGGTCAAGCTCTCGCTCGACTCGCTGACCGGCTTCTCGGCGGCGCCGCTGCGGATGGCGACGCTCGCCGGCTTCGGGGGCGGCGCGCTCGCGATGCTGCTCCTCGTCTACATCTTCCTGTCGGAGGTGCAGGGGCGCACGGTGCCCGGGTGGACGTCCACGGTGGCCATCGTCGCCGGCTTCGGGGCCGTCCAGCTCGTCTGCGTCGGCATCCTCGGCGAGTACATCGGGCGGATGTACGCCCACCTGCAGGGTCGGCCCGCCTACTTCGTCGCCTACGACTCGCTGACCACCTCGCTGCGTGACCACGGACCCACGGACACGCCGCTGCCCGGCCACCCCCACGAGCGCCCGATCCCGCCGGCCGCCACGTCCGCGCCGCCCGCCACCTCCGCGCCGCCCGCAGCGCCGGCGCCGCCCGCAGCGCCCGCGCCCGTCGGTCAGCGACGCGGCTGAGCCCGCACGAACAGGCTCACCCCGGGCAGCTGCTTGACAGGCAGGTAGCGCTCGGCCGTGATGATCCCGCGCAGCCCGAGATTGACGACCGGGTGCAGGTCCTCCAGGTCGGAGCCGCCGTTGCGCATCCGTCGCCGCAGCGCCACGACCGGGCGCAGCAGCACGTTCCACGACATGGCGTCGACGATCTCGAAGCCACCCCGCTCGAGCAGGCCGAGCAGGGTGGTGCGGGTGTAGCGCCGCACGTGGTCGACGGCCTCGTCGTGCGACGACCAGAGCCGGGGGTCGGCGGGCACGGCGACGAGGTACGTGCCGCCCGGGCGCAGCACCCGGTGCACCTCGCGCACCGCCGCGTCGTCGGCGACGAGGTGCTCGAGGACGTCGAAGGCCACGACGAGGTCGAGGCTGTCGTCGGCGAGCGGCAGGGACGTCGCGTCGGCCCGCACCGTCGCCAGCCCCCGCCCGTGGGCCACCTCGGCGCCCTCAGCGCCGTACTCGAGGGCGACCGCCTCCCAGCCGTGCCGGCGCAGCACCCGGGTGTTGCCACCTCCGGCGGCGCCGACGTCGAGGGCCCGGCCCGGCGGCATACCGGAGATGGCCTTGGCGAGCAGGTGCCGACGCTCGCGATACCACCAGTGCGCGTCTTCGAGCGCGGCGAGCTTGCGGACCTCGGTGCCTTCCATGGCTGGCCATTGTGCCAGCCCAGGGTCAGCGGACCTGGCCGTCCCCCTCGACGACCCACTTGGTCGTCGTCAGCTCAGGAAGCGCCATCGGCCCGCGAGCATGCAGCTTCTGCGTCGAGATGCCGATCTCCGCTCCGAACCCGAACTCGGCACCGTCGGTGAAGCGGGTGCTGGCGTTGACCATCACGGCCGCCGCGTCGACCTCGGCGGTGAAGCGACGGGCGGCCCCACGGTCCTCGGTGACGATGGCCTCGGTGTGCCCCGAGCCGAAGCGGCGGATCCGCTCCATCGCCTCGTCGATCGAGCCGACGACGGCCACACTCATCTCCAGCGCCAGCCACTCGGTGCCGAAGTCGCGCTCCTGCGCGATGTCGTATGCCGCCCCGGCGGCTTTCGCGTAGTCGGTGACCTCAGGCGAGACGTGCAGGCGCACCCCAGCCGCCGCGAGGTCGGCCAGCATCGTGGGCAGGAAGTCCGCGGCCACGTCCTGGTGGACGAGGAGCGACTCGGCCGCGTTGCAGACGCTCGGCCGGGAGACCTTGGAGTTGAGGGCGATCCGCGCCGCCTTGTCGAGGTCGGCTGCCCGGTCCACATAGACGTGGCAGACGCCGACGCCCGTCTCGATGACCGGCACCGTCGACTCGCTCACCACCGTGGCGATGAGCTCCGCTCCCCCGCGAGGGATGACGAGGTCGACCCGGCCCCGCGCCGTCATCAGCGCCCGCGCGGCGTCCCGGCCGCCCTCCTCGAGCAGGGTGATCGCCTCCTGCGGGAGGTGCTGCGCGGCCAGGGAGCTGCGCATCGCCGTCACGAGCGCCCGGTTGGTCGAGGCCGCGGCCGAGCCCCCACGGAGCAGGACCGCGTTGCCGGACTTGAGCGCCAGCCCGGCAGCGTCGACCGTGACGTTGGGGCGCGCCTCGTAGATCATGCCGACGATGCCCATCGGCACCCGCACCTGGCGCAGCTGCAGGCCGTTGGCCAGGGTCGAGCCGCGCACGACCTCGCCCACCGGGTCAGGCAGCGCGGCGACGTCGCGCAGGGCCTGCGCGACCGAGGACACCCGGTCGGCGTCCAGGCGGAGCCTGTCCTGCAGCCCCTCGGGCAGGCCGGCGGCCCGGCCCCGCTCGAGGTCCTCGGCGTTGGCGGCCACGACCTGCGGGGTGGCGCGCTCCAGGGCGTCCGCCAGCTGCAGGAGCGCCGCATCCTTCTCGGCGCGCGAGAGCAGCGCCAGGCGGCGCGATGCCACCCGTGCCTGGTCCGCGAGCTCGGCGACGAGCGCGATGATGCGGGGGTCGACGGGCCGGCTCATGCCTCAAGGCTAAGCCGGGCCGGCGGCGGCCGTCACGGCCGTCCCCGGGGCAGGTCGGCGCCGGGAGGTGCGCATCCCAGATGCCGGCGCTATGGTGGGCCTCGTCCTTCACGGGAGTCCGGCGCACCGGGCTGAGAGGGGGCTGACGCGGCCCTGACCGTCCACACCTGATCCGGGTCATGCCGGCGCAGGGACAAAGGAGCCGTGATGCCGCAGCACAGCACCACCACCACTCTGGCGCGCCGGGCGCACCTCACCTCACGGGTGGGGTCGGCCCTGCCACGCCTGCACGTGCTGACCGACACGAGCTGCGGCCGCGATCCGCTTCCCGACGTGCGGGCGGCGCTGCGCGGGGGCGCCCGCGCCATCCAGGTCCGGGCCAAGGACGCCACCGACCGCGCGGCCACGGCGCTCACCCGAGCCGTCCTCGAGGCCGCTGCGCAGTATGCCGCCCTCGTCCTCGTCGACGACCGAGTCGACGTCGCGCTCGTGGCCGGGGCTCACGGCGTCCACGTCGGCGAGGACGACCTGACGGTCGCCGACGTGCGGGCGCTCGCCGGGTCCACCTTCGTCATCGGCGCGAGCGCCCGCACGCCGGCCGCGGCACGCGCGGCGCGCCGGGCTGGCGCCAGCTACGTCGGCGTCGGCCCGGCCAGGCCCACGGCGACGAAGGCGGGGCTGCCCGACCCGCTCGGCACGGAGGGCATCCGGGCCGTCGCGGCGGCGAGCGACCTGCCCGTCATCGCCATCGGAGGGGTCACCGCGCAGCTGGTGCCGCAGCTGCTCCTCGCCGGCGCGCATGGCGTCGCGGTCGTCTCGGCCGTCTCCACGGCGCCCGACCCCGAGGCCGCCGTGGCCGCCCTCGCCGCCCGGCTTCCCGCCGACTCGTGACCAGCCCGGCTGACCGGCCCGCGGTGCAGGCGGCAGCGCCGAGGGTCGCAGTTCTCGGTGGCGGCATCGTCGGGCTCGCCAGCGCATGGGCACTGGCTCGAGCGGGCTGCCGGGTCGAGGTCTTCGACGACGACCCGGGCGGTGGGGCGTCCTTCGCGGCGGCCGGGATGATCGCGCCCACGAGCGAGGCAGCCTTCGGGCAGGAGCACCTGCTCGCTGCCGGCCTCGCCTCAGCCCGCCTGTGGCCGGACTTCGCACGTGACCTGGAGCACTGCACCGGGGCTTCGGTCGCCCTGCAGTCGACCGGGACCCTGCTCGTCGCCTCCGACCACGACGACGCCGCCGTGGTGCAGCGCCACACGATGCTGCTCGACCGGCTCGGCCTGGCGTCGCAGCGGCTGGGCACTCGAGCGGCTCGTCGCCTGGAGCCGGCCCTGTCGCCGCGGCTGTGCGCCGGCGTCCTCCTACGCGACGAGCACTCGGTCGACCCGCGCCGAGTGGTGCGGCTGCTGCTGGCCGCCCTCGGGTCGCTCGGCGTGCAGGTGCGACCCACCCGGGCCCGGCCGCTCCTCGCCGCGGCTCGCTGCGTCGGAGTGGTGACCGAGCCCGGCCCCGGTCGGCCGGTGGAGCGGGTGGAGGCTGACGCCGTCGTCGTGGCCAGCGGGTGGTCGGCGCGCGACGTCGTCCTGCCCGGTCTGGACCTTCGCCGGGCGGTACGCCCGCTCAAGGGCCAGATCCTGCGACTTCGCGGCGAGCCCGGGCTGCTGACCCGCACCGTCCGCGCCACCGTCCACGGCGACGAGGTGTATCTCGTGCCCCGGCCGGACGGTGAGGTCGTCGTCGGCGCCACGAGCGAGGACGTGGGAGTCGACACCCGGGTCACGGCCGGCGGCGTCCACGAGCTGCTGCGGTCGGCCGTCGCGGTGGTGCCCGAGGTGGCGGAGCTCGAGCTGGTGGAGGCGACGGCCCGGCTTCGGCCTGCCACGGTGGACAACCTTCCCCTCGTCGGCGCGACCGGCACGCCGGGGTTGCTCGTCGCGGTCGGCCACGGCCGCGACGGCATCCTGCTCACCCCGCTCACCGCCCAGGTCATGACCGCGGCCGTCCTCGACGCGCCGGCCCCCCGCCACGCCGAGTCCCTTGACCCCCAGCGGTTCGCCGCGGAACGGAGCCCGATGTGACCATCACCGTCAACGGCGTGGACCGGCCAGGCCGGCCCGGCCTCACCGTCGCCGCGCTCGTCGCAGAGCTGGACCTGCAGCCCCGGGGCATCGCCGTCGCGGTCGACGGCGAGGTCGTCCGGCGCTCGGAGTGGGCGAGCACCGCGGTCCCGGACCGGGCCCGGGTCGACGTCGTCACCGCGATGCAGGGCGGCTGAGGTGGGCGACTCCAGCGGGCTCGTCCTCGACGGGGTCACCCTGTCCTCCCGGCTCGTCCTCGGCACGGGCGGCGCTGCGAACCTCGCCATCCTGCAGGCGGCCGTCCGAGCCTCGGGGACCGAGCTGGTCACCGTCGCGATGCGTCGGGTCCCCGCCGACGGCGGCGGGGGCCTGCTCGACGTCCTCTCCGAGTGCGGCGTCCGGCTGTTGCCGAACACGGCGGGCTGCCACACCGCTCGCGAGGCCCTGCTGACCGCCCGGCTCGGCCGCGAGGCCCTGGGCACCCACTGGGTCAAGCTCGAGGTCATCGCCGACGACCGGACGCTGCTCCCCGACGTCGTGGAGCTGCTCGAGGCGGCTGAGGCGCTCGTCAGAGAAGGCTTCGTCGTGTTGCCCTACACGAGCGACGATCCGATCGTCGCCCAGCGGCTCGTCGACGTGGGCTGCGCTGCGGTCATGCCGCTCGGGTCGCCCATCGGCAGCGGCATGGGCATCCGCAACCCGCACGCCATCGAGCTCATCCGTGAGCTCGTCGACGTGCCTGTCGTCCTCGACGCCGGCATCGGCACCGCCTCCGACGCGGCCCTGGCCATGGAGCTGGGCTGTGACGCGGTGCTGCTCGCGACGGCCGTGATGCGGTCCGAGGACCCGGTCCGGATGGCCCGGGCGATGCGCAGCGCGGTGGAGGGGGGCCACCTCGCCCGAGGAGCCGGCCGGGTGCCCCTCCGGCGCATGGCTCGCGCCTCCTCCCCCACGACGGGGCTGGTCGGCGCATGACGCATGTCGTGCCCCGGGTGCTCGTGCTCACCGACAGGTCCGCCCTGCCCGTCGGAAGGTCGCTGCTCGAGGTGGTGGCGGGGGCCCTCGACGGCGGCGCCGACGGCATCCTCCTGCGGGAGCGGGACCTACCGGCTGCGGAGCGCGCCGCCCTCGCGGCGGCCATCGTGGACCGCTGCGCCCGCGGCGGCGCGAGCGCCATCGTGGCCGCACCCGCACCCGCACCCTCGTCCGCGCCTGCCGGCGCGGCGGTCGGCGTCCACCTGCGGCGGGCTGACCCCGTGCCCGAGGAGCGTCCGCCGCTGCTCGGCCGGTCGTGCCACGACGTCGCCGAGCTCGTCCGGGCCGCTCGCGACGGCCTCGACTACGTGACGCTGTCCCCGGTCGCCACCACCTCCTCCAAGCCGGGTCATGGTCCTCCCCTCGGCATGCGAGGGGTCGCCCGCCTGATCGCCCGGGCCCGGTCGAGCGCGGGTCGGATCCCGCCCGTGCTCGCGCTCGGAGGCGTGACGCCGACGAACGCCGGGGACTGGGTCGCGGCCGGGGCGCACGGCGTCGCCGTGATGGGCGGTGTCATGCGAGCCGGCCACCCGGCGCAGACCGTGGCAGCGCTGGTCGCGCGGACAAGGATGCCGGGCGAGGGGGCGGTGCGGCGATGACGGGCACTCCCGTCAGCGCGCTGACCATCGCCGGCTCGGACAGCGGTGGAGGTGCCGGCATCCAGGCCGACCTGGCCACCTTCGCGGCATACGGCGTCCATGGTGCGACAGCCCTGACCGCGGTCACCGTCCAGGACACCACCGGCGTGCACGCCGTGCACCCACTGCCCGCGGACCTCGTCGTGGCGCAGTCGGCCGCGGTGCTCGCCGACCTGCCGGTCGCGGCGGTCAAGACGGGGATGCTCGCAGTGGCTCAGACCGTGCGGGCCGTGGCGGCGCTCGCCGCGCGTGGACGGCTTCCGCGGCTCGTCATCGACCCGGTGCTGGTCTCCACGAGTGGCCATCCGCTCATGAGCGACGAGGCCACCGAGGCGCTGCGAGCCGACCTGCTGGGGCACGCGATGCTCCTCACCCCGAACGTCGAGGAGGCCGGGGTGCTCCTTCGAGCGAGCCCCGCGCAGACGCTCGCCGAGCAGTGCGAGCAGGCCGCGGCGCTCAGGGCACTCGGCCCGCAGGCCGTCGTCGTCACCGGTGGGGTTGACGGGCCCGACCGGGTCGACGTGCTCGCCACCTCCGCAGGCGTCGTCGCGCTCCGGGCACCGACCATCGACACCACCAACGACCACGGCACCGGCTGCACCTTCGCCGCCGCCGCGACCGCGGCACTGGCCCTCGGCGCCACCGTGGACGCCGCAGTCGCCTCGGCCCGCGACCACGTGCGCGGGGCGCTCCTGGCCGCCGCGGGCTGGTCCCTCGGCCGCGGCCGCGGGCCCGTCTCGCACCTCGCCCGACCCGCTCAAGATCCGCAGCCGCACTCACCCTCACAGGAGTAACCATGAGCACTGCCCGCACGAAGGTCTATCACGGCGGTCCGCGCGCCGACATCCGCGTCCCCTTCATCGAGGTGAGCCTCGCCGACTCCCCCGGCACCGAGGCACCCCGGCCGAACCCGCCGTTCCGGCTCTACGACACCTCCGGTCCCGGCCCGGACCCCGCGGTCGGCCCGCCGCCGCTCCCCGCCGCCCGGATTGCGGCCCGCGGTGACGCCGAGACGTATGCCGGCCGCGACCGCAACCCCGCGGACGCCGGCCGCCCGGCCCTGCGCCGCGGTGCGGCGTCGCGGGAGTGGCGGGGTGAGCGGCGGGCACCGCTGCGAGGCAAGCCGGGCAGGACCGTCACCCAGATGGCCTACGCCCGGGCCGGCGTGGTCACCCCTGAGATGGAGTTCGTCGCCGTGCGAGAGGCCTGCGACGTCCAGCTCGTGCGCTCCGAGGTCGCGGCGGGTCGGGCGATCATCCCGGCCAACGTCAACCACCCCGAGGCCGAGCCGATGGTCATCGGCCGCGCCTTCCTGGTCAAGGTCAACGCGAACATCGGCAACTCCGCCGTGACCAGCTCGATCGAGGAGGAGGTGGACAAGCTGACGTGGGCCACCAGATGGGGCGCTGACACGGTCATGGACCTGTCGACGGGCGAAGACATCCACACGACGCGAGAGTGGATCGTGCGCAACTCCCCGGTCCCGATCGGCACCGTGCCCATCTACCAAGCCCTGGA
>CALMNV010000193.1 GCA_937873285.1 uncultured Intrasporangium sp.
CCTGCGCAACGCCGAGATCGGGGACGCGACGGGCCTCGGGGTGCTCGTCCACGTGCACCGGCGTGCCACCAGGGCGCAGCGCCGGCTGCTCGTGCTCGACGCGAGCGACCGCACCGCCCGCCTGCTGCGCGGGTGCCGCCTCGAGCGCCTCCTCGCTCCGCGGCATACGGACACCGCTGTGGCCACTCTCACCGCCTGACTCCGTCGGCGCCGCGGCCGCGGGTCGCTACCGTCGCCCTATGTCGACCTCGCTGCCGAGCCGACCGCCGCGCGACCGGCCCTGGCTGATGCGCACGTATGCCGGTCACTCGAGTGCCGCTGCCAGCAACGCGCTCTACCGGCGCAACCTCGCCAAGGGCCAGACCGGGCTCTCCGTCGCCTTCGACCTGCCGACCCAGACCGGCTACGACCCGGACCACCCGCTCGCGCGTGGCGAGGTCGGAAAGGTCGGCGTGCCGATCAGCCACGTCGGTGACGTGGCGGCGCTGTTCGACGACATCCCGCTACGCGAGATGAACACGTCGATGACGATCAACGCCACGGCGATGTGGCTGCTCGCCCTCTACCAGGTGACAGCCGAGGAGCAGGCCGCTGCCAATGGTGAGGATCCCGGCGACTGGGTGCGGGCGCTGGCCGGCACGACGCAGAACGACATCATCAAGGAGTACCTCTCCCGCGGCACCTACGTCTTCCCGCCGGGACCGTCGCTCCGCCTGACGACCGACCTCATCGCCTACACGGTGCGCGAGATGCCGAGGTGGAACCCGACGAACATCTGCAGCTACCACCTCCAGGAGGCCGGGGCGACCCCAGTGCAGGAGCTGGCCTTCTCGCTGGCCACCGCCATCGCGGTGCTCGACGCCGTCCGGGCGTCAGACCAAGCGGGCGGGGACGGCATCGACGACGTCGTCGGGCGCATCTCCTTCTTCGTCAACGCAGGCGTGCGATTCGTCGAGGAGCTGTGCAAGATGCGGGCCTTCGTCCGGCTGTGGGACGAGCTGACCCGCGAGCGCTACGGTGTCACGGATCCCGCGGCGCGTCGCTTCCGCTATGGCGTGCAGGTCAACAGCCTCGGACTGTCGCAGGCCCAGCCGGAGAACAACGTGCAGCGGATCGTGCTCGAGATGCTCGGCGTCACTTTGTCGAAGGATGCCCGAGCCCGAGCGGTGCAGCTGCCGGCGTGGAACGAGGCGCTCGGCCTGCCGCGCCCCTGGGACCAGCAGTGGTCGCTGCGCATCCAGCAGGTCCTCGCCTTCGAGTCGGACCTCCTCGAGCACGACGACCTCTTCGCGGGGTCGCACGTCGTCGAGGCGAAGGTCGCCGAGCTCGTCGCCGGGGCCAAGGAGGAGCTGGCGCGCATCGAGCAGCTCGGCGGCGTGGTCTCGGCCGTCGAGTCCGGCTATCTCAAGGCGGCCCTGGTCGCCTCGCATGCGGAGCGCCGCCGGCGGATCGAGACGGGCGAGGACGTCGTCGTCGGGCTCAACCGATTCCAGGAGACGGAGCCGAGCCCGCTGACCGCCGACCTCGATCGAGTGACCCAGACCGTGGACCCCGGCGTGGAGGCGGCCGCCGCCGAGGGGGTGCGCCGGTGGCGCGAGAGCCGGGACGCCGACCTCCCGAGCCGGGCTCGGGCCGCGTCCGCCCTCGCCCGGCTGCGCTCCGACGCTGCCTCCGGCGTCAACCTCATGACGGCCTCGCTCGAGTGCGCGCGAGCCAGAGTGACGACCGGGGAGTGGGCCCAGGCACTGCGGGAGGAGTTCGGCGAGTACCGGGCGCCGACCGGCGTCACCGGCTCGGTCGGCGTCGCCGCCGCCGAGCCGGGCTCCGCCCTCTTCCGGGTGCGGGAGGAGGTCGCGCGCACCAACGAGGAGCTCGGCGAACGGCTGCGCATCCTGGTCGCCAAGCCCGGCCTCGACGGACACAGCAACGGGGCCGAGCAGGTGGCCGTGCGGGCCCGGGACGCCGGCCTCGAGGTCGTCTACCAGGGGATCCGGGTGGCGCCGGCCGAGATCGTCCGGGCGGCGGTCGCCGAGGACGTGCACCTCCTCGGCATCTCGATCCTGTCCGGCTCGCACATGGTGCTCGTCCCGGACATTCTCGACGGGCTGCGGGCCGCCGGCGCACCCGATCTGCCCGTCGTCGTCGGCGGCATCATCCCCGAGTCGGACGCGGCTGCGCTGCGCCGGGCGGGCGTGGCACTCGTCTTCACACCCAAGGACTTCGGCCTCGACGAGATCCTGCATCAGATGGTCCGGCTGGTCCGCCGCTCCCGGGGGCTGGAGTGAGCGATCTCCAGTGCGCGGCGCGCCTCCTCCTCCTTCCGTCCTTTTCCGCCGAGGACGCGGGGTGGCTGGCTGGCATGCTGCGTCCGGAGCGGGTGGCGTCGGTGTATGCCGCCCCGCCGCGCCTGCGCGCTGCGGGGCAGCTTGCCGCCCAGCTGGGGGTGCCAGCCCGGTCGGTCGCGGTGGACACGGCAGACCTCGCACCCGGCAGCGGGGCGCTCGTCGACCTCGCGGACCGGCACCGCGGGGAGACCGTCGTCGTGGTGACCGATGTCGGGGGGAGCGCTGGCGTGGCCGGCGCGCGCGTCGTGCTGGTGGACGGCGACGGATGGAGCGTGCGCTCCTGGCCTCAGAACAGCCGCGCCCCGGGATCGTCGACGCCCCGCAGTGCGTCGTAGTCGAGCACGACGCACCGGATGCCCCGGTCCTCGGCGAGGGTGCGGGCCTGCGGTCTGATCTCCTGCGCGGCGAAGACGCCGCTGACCGGCGCGAGATGCGGGTCGCGATTCATCAGCTCGAGGTAGCGAGTCAGCTGCTCGACCCCGTCGAGGTCGCCGCGCCGCTTGATCTCCACCGCCACGCTGCTCCCCGAGGCGTCTCGCGCGAGGATGTCGACCGGCCCGATCGCCGTCATGTGCTCGCGGCGCACCAGGGAGTAGCCCGGGCCCAGCGTGGTGATGTGGGTGGCGAGCAGGCGCTGCAGGTGCGCCTCCACGCCGTCCTTGACCAGGCCCGGGTCGAGACCGAGCTCATGCTCGCTGTCGTGCAGCACCTCGTGGATCGCCACAGTGAGCCGGTCCTCGCTCTTGCCGTGGCGAACGTGCCACACGGCCACCACGCCGTCGGCCACCTGGTCGGGACCGGGCTGCACCTCCGCGAGAGCGCAGGGCGGCGCCATCCAGTTGAGTGGCTTGTAGGAGCCGCCGTCGCTGTGCACGAGGACGGACCCGTCGGCCTTGACGAGCAGCAGCCGGGTGGCGAGCGGTAGGTGAGCGGTGAGGCGGCCGTCGTAGTCGACGCTGCAGCGGGCGATGACGAGGCGCACCGGCACAGCGTACGCGTCGCGCCGACCGACGCCCGCGGCGCCGACCGGCGAGACTGTCGGCACCGTCGCGGCCGTGTGACCACCATCGCGCCCGGCATGGAGGCGCCGGCTGGGCACCTCTGCCACACTCGCGGGCATGGCTCGCACGTTTCGCACCGTCGGTGTCATCGGACTGGGCACCATGGGCGCCGGCATCGTCGAGGTCTTCGCGCGACAGGGGACGACGGTGGTCGCGGTCGAGGTCGGAGAGGAGGCGCTGCAGCGCGGCCGGGGCAACCTCGAGCACTCGACGGGGCGCGCGGTGACCCGCGGCAAGCTCACCGCCGAGGAACAGGCGGCGCTGCTCGACCGCGTGACCCTCACCACCCGCCTCGCCGACCTCGCACCATGCGACCTCGTGGTCGAGGCCGTCCCGGAGGTCCTCGACCTCAAGGCGCAGGTCTTCGCCGAGCTCGACGCCATCGTCGCCGCGGACGCCATTCTGGCGACCAACACCTCCTCGCTGTCCGTGACCGAGATCGCCGTCGCGACGGCCAACCCCAAGCGCGTCGTCGGCATGCACTTCTTCAACCCGGCACCCGTGCTGCAGCTCGTCGAGGTCATCCATACCGTGATCACCGCAGACGACGTCTTCGAGGACGTCAAGGCGCTCGCCGAGCGGCTCGGCAAGAAGCCGGTGGTCGTCGCGGACCGAGCCGGCTTCATTGCCAATGCGCTGCTGCTCGGCTATCTCAACCACGCGGTGGCGATGTTCGAGAGCAGGTACGCCACCCGCGAGGACATCGACGCCGCGATGCGGTTGGGATGCGGCTACCCGATGGGGCCGCTCGCGCTGATGGACCTCATCGGCCTCGACACGGCATACGCCATCCTCGACACGATGTACCGGCAGGGCCGCGACCGGCTCCACGCGCCGGCTCCCGTCCTCAAGCAGCTGGGAAGCGCGGGGCTGAAGGGTCGCAAGACCGGGCGAGGCTTCTACACGTATGCCGCGCCCGGCAGCTCCGAGGTGGTGGCGGACGCCCTGACGCCAGCGCCCGGGACCGAGGAGGGCGCGCCGGGCCGGCCGGTCAGCCGGGTCGGCGTCGTGGGCTCCGGCACGATGGCGACCGGCATCGTCGAGGTGTTCGCCAAGGCGGGCTACGACGTCGTCTACGCGACGCGCGGCGCGGCCAAGGCGCAGGCGGTGCGGGCATCGCTCACCAAGAGCCTGGAGAAGGCCGTGCAGCGCGGCAAGCTCACCGAGCAGGACCGCGATGCCGCGCTGGGGCACGTGACGGGATCGACCACGCTCGACGACCTCCAGGACGTCGACCTCGTCGTGGAGGCGGTCGTCGAGGACCTCGCCGTCAAGCAGGCCCTCTTCGAGAACCTCGACGAGATCTGCCGTCCGGGGGTCATCCTCGCCACGACCACCTCGTCGCTGCCGGTGGTCGAGCTCGCGGCAGCGACCTCGCGCCCGCAGGACGTCGTCGGCATGCACTTCTTCAACCCGGCCCCGGTGATGCGCCTCGTCGAGGTCGT
>CALMNV010000194.1 GCA_937873285.1 uncultured Intrasporangium sp.
CGATCTCGGACGAGGACCGCGCGGTCGCCGCCGCCCTCTCGAGCGACGACCCGCAGGCGCGCATGCCCGTCGACCCGAGGGACAGCGTGCACGTGCTCGCGGTGATCGACGCGGCGCGCTCCAGTGCGGTGGGCCGGCGGGTGGTCGACGTCCTCACCCCCGGGCAGGTCGACTGAGCGCTGCCGCGGCCCTGTGGACAACGGCCCGGGCTCTGGCGGTGACCTTGCGACGATGACTGCGTGAGCGACGAGAGCCCATCCCGTCCGGCGGTTCCGGGCCACCAGCTGACGCATGTGCTCGGAGAAGGCGCCTCCGGGGCGGTCTGGGCGGGCACCGACGCGGTCGGGCGCCCGGTCGCCGTCAAGGTGCCGCACCGGCAGCCGGACGACGTCGCCCGCCGGCAGACCGAGACCGAACGACATGTCCTGATGGCCGTGCGGCACGAGCACCTGGTGGCGCTGCGGGATGTCGTGACCCTCGACGACGGCCGGGTGGCGCTCGTCTTCGACCTCGTGCGGGGCTGCTCGGTGCGTGCGCTGGTGCGCGCCCGCAGTCATCTGCGACCGGGCGAGACGGTCACCGTGCTCACTCCGGTGTGTGAGGCCGTCGCCACCTTGCATGCCGCCGGCGCCACGCACTGCGACATCACGCCGGGCAACGTGCTGCTCACCGAGGACGGCCGCCCGCTGCTCGGCGACCTCGGGGCGGCCCGAGTCGCGGGCGCCGGCTCTGGCGCCGTGGTCGGCACCGAGGGCTTCGTCGCTCCCGAGGTCCTGGCGGGCGAGCCGCCCACCGAGGCGAGCGACGTCTACGCGCTGGGTGCCCTCGCCTGGCACTGCCTCACCGGCTACGGCGCCCCCCAGACTCCGATCCGGCTCGATGCGGAGACCGTGCGCAGCCATGTCGGGCCGCAGCTCGCCGAGGTCGTCGCCGCCTGCATCGACCCGGACCCGGCGCAGCGACCGCGCTCCGAGGAGCTGGCAGGCCGGTTCTTCGCAGCCGCTGCGGCCGAGCCGCTCGAGGTGGTGCTCGCCCCGGATGAGGCCTCGGCCCTGACCCAGCGTCTGCGTCGCGAGGCTGCCGCGGGCGCCAGCCCGGCGGTGAGCCCGCCCTGCTTGCCGTCGCGCCGGCGGCTGGGGCTCGCCGCTGCCGCGGTCCTCGTGCTCACCACCGTGGCCGTCCTGTGGTGGTCGCTCGCTGGTCCGGGGAGCTCGCTGGCGGGTCCCGAGCGGGGCGACGCGGGCGCTGGCGCGAGCGCAGCATCGGTCGGGGCTCGTCCGGGCCCGGCCCTCGTGCCCCGACCCGCTGCCACGAACGCCGGTGCACGGCCTGCTGGCGCGCCCAGCGCGTCGGCGCGGCGACCGCCGGCTCGTGACGTGACGACCGACCCGCAGGCGCCCCGAGGCGACCCGGTGGCGTTGCTCCAGGCCCTGGTCGACCGGCGGGCCCGCGCGCTGACCGAGCGAGACCCGGACGCCCTCCCCGCTGTCCACTCGCAGGGCTCGGCGACGCTGCGTGCCGACCAGCAGCTGCTGCGCGCCCTGTCAGACAACGCCCAGACCTATGCCGGGCTCCGCCTCTCGGTGGCGACGGCGCGCCCCGTGTCGGTCGGCGCAGACCGGGCGGTGCTGCGAGCCCGGGTGGACGTCGCGGCATACGAGGTCGTGACAGCCGGTCAGCGGGTGCAGCGGTCCGGCGGTCGGGGCATGGAGCTCGACTTCACCGTCCGCCGCCTGCCGCAGGGGTGGCGCCTCGCGTCGGTCACCGACCCGTGAGCCACCTGACGGCGCCGTCCAGCTCCGGGTGCTCGAAGTGGAAGCCACTGCCGAGCAGCCGGAACGGGTGCACCCGCTGGCTCGCGAGGATGGAGTCGGCGAACTCGCCGACGGCGGCCCGCAGTGCCAGCCGGGGGGCGGGCAGCAGCGCCGGCCGGGACAGCGCCCGCCCGAGGGCGGCGGCGATCTCCCTCTGCCGCGCGGCTTGCGGTGCAACCACGTTGACCGGGCCGGCGAGGTCGGCTCGGTCAACGAGGTGGGTGAGCGCCCGGGCCGCGTCGACGAGGGTGATCCACGGCCAGAACTCCCGGCCCGAGCCGAGAGGTCCGCCGAGGCCGAGGCGGGTCAGGCGCAGCAGCGGGGCGAAAGCGCCCGCGCCCTGTGACATCACCAGGCCGGTGCGGGCGGTGGCGACCGACAGGCCGGCCTCGACCGCGGGCGTGGTGGCGGCCTCCCACCGCTCGACCACTCCGGCGAGAAAGTCCGTGCCGCAGGGACTGGCCTCGGTGAGCACCTCGTCGCCGCGGTCGCCGTAGAAGCCGACCGCCGACCCGTTCACGAGTCGGACCTGGTGGCCCGTCCGGTCCCGCACCGCGACCAGGCTGCGGACCACGGTGGACGTCGCGTCCACCCGGGACCGCTCGACCAGCCGCTTGTGCTGGGCGTTCCACCGGCGCTCGCCGATCCCCTCGCCGGCGAGGTTGACGACGGCATCGACGCCATCCAGCCGGGCCGGGTCGAGCAGGCCCCGGATCGGATCCCACTCCACCTCGTCCGGTCGCTGCGTCGGCCGCCGCACAAGCCGGACCACCTCGTCACCGCGACCAGCGAGCGTCTGGCAAAGCGCGCGCCCGATCAGACCGGAGGACCCGGTGACGGCGACACGCTTCGCCATGGCTCAGAGGCCCAGGGACGACTCGAAGCTGCCGTCCTCCAGGCGTGTCTTCATCGTCGAGAGGAACCGCGCGGCGTCGGCACCGTCGACGATCCGGTGGTCGTAGGACAGCGCCAAGTACATCATCGAGCGGATCGCGATGGTCTCGCCGCCCTCGGCGTCGGTGACGACGACCGGGCGCTTGACGATGGAGCCCGTGCCGAGGATCGCGACCTGCGGCTGGTTGATGATGGGCGTGTCGAACAGCGCACCCCGGCTGCCGGTGTTGGTGATCGTGAAGGTCCCGCCGGCGAGGTCGTCGGGGGTGATCTTGTTGCGCCGGGTCCGGTCCGCCACGTCGGCGATGGCGCGGGCCAGGCCCGCGATGTTGAGGTCACCGGCGTTCTTGACGACCGGCACGATCAAGCCCTTGTCGGTGTCGACGGCGATCGAGAGGTTCTCCGAGGAGTGGTAGACGATCTCGTCGCCCTCCACGCTGGCGTTGACGTTGGGGTGCGCCTTGAGCGCCTCCACGGCTGCGAGAGCGAGGAACGGCAGATAGCTGAGCTTGGTGCCCTCGCGGGCCTCGAACTCGCGCTTGGCCCGCTCGCGCAGTCGGGCGACCCGGGTCAGGTCCACCTCGACCACCGTCGTCAGCTGGGCTGAGACCTGCAGCGACTCCACCATGCGCGAGGCGATGACCTTGCGCAGCCGGCTCATCGTCTCGCGGGTGCCTCGCTTGGGCGAGACGGGCGCGGGAACGGCCGGAGCTGAGGGGGCGGCAGCCGCCGGGGCCCCGGCGGACGGCGCCGGCGTCGGCTCCGGGGCGGGGGCCTTGGCGGCCTCCGCCGCCTCGAGCACGTCCTGCTTGCGGATGCGGCCGCCGACGCCCGTGCCCTTGAGGGAGCCGAGCTCGACGCCGTGCTGCGCGGCCAGCTTGCGCACGAGCGGGGTGACGTATGCCGCGGCGTCGGCCTCGCCCGAAGCGGCCGGGGCCGGCGCGGCAGGCATGGGCGTGGAGGCCACGGGAGCCTGCGCTGTCGCCTGCTGCTGCGGGGGTGCGGCCTGCTGCTGCGGGGGTGCGGCCTGCTGCTGCGGGGGTGCGGCCTGCTGCTGAGCCGGTGCGCCGCCACCGATGACGGCCAGGTCGCCGCCGACGGGCACGGTCTCGTCCTCACCGACGAGGATCTTGGTCAGCGTGCCGGCATACGGCGAGGGAATCTCCGTGTCGACCTTGTCCGTGGACACCTCGAGGAGCGGCTCGTCGATGGCCACCTCGTCGCCCTCGGCCTTGAGCCAGCGGGTGACGGTGCCCTCGGTCACC
>CALMNV010000195.1 GCA_937873285.1 uncultured Intrasporangium sp.
AGGAGGGCGAGCGGGAGCGCTACCTGGTGCGCGTCCCGCGGGCCGACGGGCTGGCGCTGGCCAGGGCTCTTGCGGAGGTGCAGGGGGTGCGGAGCGCGAAGAGGGTGCCCGAGCACGTGCGTGTGCAGCTGGATCCGCTCGACCTCGTCTGAGCACCGTGTCCCTACTGATCATCGGCAGCTGGCTGGGCCCTGCAGCCGCGCGGTCGACCGCTGCCGCTCATCGGCAGCGGCCGGGAGGATGTGGCTCGCCGGGGCCACCTACGATCGACCGGTGAGCGTGACCCCCATCCGGCTGTTCGGCGACCCCGTGCTGACCACGCCGGCCGCGCCGGTCACCGACTTCGACGCCGAGCTCCGCCGACTCGTGAGCGACCTCACCGAGACCATGCACGCGGCCGGTGGTGCCGGGCTCGCGGCGCCGCAGATCGGCGTCGGCCTGCGGGTCTTCACCTGGTTCGTGGACGGCGAGGTCGGCCACCTGGTCAATCCCGACGTCACGCCGGTCGGCGAGGAGACCGAGGACGGTCCCGAGGGCTGCCTGTCCATCCCGGGCTACCGGTGGGACTGCCGCCGGCACCTGCACGTCGTCGCCAGCGGCTGGAACATGCACGGCGACCCGGCGCGGGTGGAGGGCTCCGAGCTGCTCGCCCGCGCGATCCAGCACGAGACCGACCACCTCGACGGCGTCCTGTTCGTCGACCGGCTGGACCCGCAGGCCCGGGCCGAGGCGCTGACCGCCCTGACCGAGGCCGAGTGGGCCGGCGTGCCCGCCTACCTGCCGGTGCCCGAGCCCGTCGTGAAGGTGAGCCCCCACTGAGGCTCCTGTTCGCCGGCACCCCCGAGCCCGCCGTCCCGTCGCTGGAGGCGCTGCTCGCGTCCGGCCACGAGGTCGTCGCCGTCCTCACCCGGCCCGACGCCCGGGCGGGCCGCGGCCGGACCACGAGCCGGTCGCCGGTCGCCGAGCGGGCCGACGCCGCCGGCATCCCGGTGCTGCAGCCGCGCTCCCCGCGCGAGCCGGAGTTCCTCGGGCAGCTCGCCGACCTCGCCGTCGACTGCGCTCCCGTGGTCGCCTACGGCGCGTTGGTGCCCCAGGCCGCGCTCGACCTGCCGCGCCACGGCTGGGTCAACCTGCACTTCTCGCTGCTTCCGGCATGGCGCGGCGCGGCTCCGGTGCAGCACGCGCTCCTCGCCGGCGACGAGGTGACGGGTGCGAGCACCTTCAGGCTGGAGGCGGGCCTTGACACCGGGCCGGTCTACGGCGTGCTGACCGAGGCGGTGCGCCCCGGCGACACCGCGGGCGACCTGCTCGACCGGCTCGCCCGAGCGGGGGCGGGTCTGCTCGTCGCGACCCTCGACGGCATCGAGGCCGGGCGGCTGGTGCCCCGGCCGCAGCCCGCCGAGGGCGTCTCCCACGCGCCGAAGATCGGCGTCGGGGACGCCCGGGTGCGCTGGGAGCATCCGGCGGCCGCGGTGGACCGACGGGTCCGCGCCTGCACCCCCAGTCCCGGGGCGTGGACGACGTTCCGCGGCGCCCGGCTCGGCGTCGGGCCGGTGGACCTCGCGGGGACCCGACGCGGGGCCGGCGGCCTGGCCGTCTCCGATGCCGGACCTGACCTGCTGACCCAGGCCGGCGCGCTCGCCCCCGGTGAGCTGGCCGTGACGAAGCGCGCCGTGCTCGTCGGCACCGGGTCATCGCCGGTGTGCCTCGGAGCCGTCCGGCCGCCAGGCAGGAAGGCGATGGCGGCCGCGGACTGGGCGCGCGGCATACGGATCGAGCCGGGAGAGCGGGTCGGCGATGGGTGACTCCGGCGAGCCGACGCGGCGGGGGAGCGGCGCTGGCGACGGACGGGACCGCCGCGGGCGGCAGCGACCCGCGGCGCGGACCCGGTCGGCGCAGCACCGCTCCGCGACCCGCCCGGCCGAGCGGGCGCGGCACACCGACACCGTGCGGCTGGTGGCATACACCGCCATGCGGGAGATCGAGGCGGGCGCCTACGCGAACCTCGTCCTCCCGAAGCTCCTGCGGGAGAGGCGGCTCACGGGGAGGGACGCCGGCTTCGCCACTGAGCTCGTCTACGGCGCGACGCGGCTGCGGCGGCTCTATGACGCCGTGGTGTCGCACGCGGCCGCACGCCCCGTGGAGCGCATCGACGGTCGGGTCCTCGACACGCTGCGGCTGGGGGTGCACCAGCTCCTCGGGATGCGGGTGCCGCCCCACGCCGCCGTCGACGAGACGGTCGCGCTCGCACGCCAGGTCAACGGCGCAGGGCCGGCGGGCCTCGTCAATGCCGTGCTGCGCCGGGTGAGCGAGCGGCCGCTGGTGGAGTGGCTCGATGTCGTGGTGGAGGGGGCCGTCGACCCGGTCGACGCCCTGGCCATCCGCACCTCGCACCCGACGTGGGTGGTCAGGGCGCTGCGGGCGGCGCTGATCGGCTCCGGCACCGCGGGGCCGCCTGACGTCGAGGACCACCTGGCGCGGCTGCTCGAGGCGGACAACACGCCGGCGAAGGTGTCGCTGGTGGCCCGCCCGGGCCTGGCGACCGTGGCCGAGTTGGTCGCGGCGGGTGCCCCCACGTCGATGAGCAGCCCGGTGGGCGCCGTCCTGCCCGAAGGGGACCCGGGCGCCATCCCGGCCGTGCGGGAGGGGCGGGCCGCCGTGCAGGACGAGGGGTCGCAGCTGGTCGCGCTCGCGCTGGCGGCCGCCCCGGTGACCGGTGAGGCGGAGAGGTCCGACCGGTGGCTCGACCTCTGCGCGGGTCCGGGCGGGAAGGCCGGCCTGCTCGCGGCGCTCGCGATCGGTCGGGGAGCTCCCTTCGTGGCCAACGACGTCTCCGAACACCGGGCGGACCTGGTGCGGCAGACCCTCGTGGCGGCCCGCCGCGCTGCGCAGACCGCCGGCACGTCCGTCGAGGTCACGACGCGCGACGGCCGGGAGGTCGGCGACGCGGAGCCGGCGGCATACAGCCGGGTCCTGCTCGACGCGCCCTGCACCGGTCTGGGGGCGCTGCGCCGCAGGCCCGAGGCGCGCTGGCGCCGCACCCCCGGTGACGTGTCCGCGCTGGCCGGGCTGCAGCGCGAGCTGCTCGGCTCGGCCGTGGACGCCACGGCGCCCGGGGGGGTGGTCGGCTATGCCACGTGCAGCCCGCACCTCAACGAGACCCGGTTCGTCATCGAGGATGTGCTGCGCAGGCGCGACGACGTCGAGATCGTCGACGCGCGTGAGCTTTTCGTCGATGCCGAGGGTGCGATGCTCGGCGCGCTCGGTGACGGGCCGTTCGTGCAGCTGTGGCCGCACCTGCACGGCACCGACGCCATGTTCTTCGCCCTCCTGCGCCGGCGCTGACCCGGCCCGTGGGAGCCGTGAGCGCCACCATGGGCGTCAGCAACCCCCCGTTCGGGCGCGCAGCGAGCATGCTTGGCGCCGGGCTGCGTGTGCTCCCACCTGCCGCCGCCCTCGACGGCACGTCGCCTCACATCG
>CALMNV010000196.1 GCA_937873285.1 uncultured Intrasporangium sp.
CGGACGGCCGGGTCGTCGATGCTGTCGGCGACCACGGTGACGGCCGCGTCGCACACGCCCTGGAAGGGCCGGTCCCAGAACGGCTCGATGGGGTCCTCGACCGTCGGCAGCCCGACCGCGGCCTGCAGGCGGCTCAGCGTGCGCAGTGCGTCGACGAGCCGAGCCTCCCGCTCGCGCCAGCCGTCGGCGGCGAGGGCCGCCTCCAGGGCCCCGGCCGACGCCCGCGCCCGTGGAAGCCGGGCGAAGCTCGTGCCGAGCCACTTCGCATAGGGCGGCCACCGGCGCTCGAGCAGGTGGCCGAGGTGCATGGCGATCCCCGCGAGTCGCGCTGCCACCACCCGTGAGCCGAGCTCGTCGCCGCGCTCCCCGGTGCGCCCGACGAACGGCAGCTCCTGGGCCAACCGCGCCCAGTCGGTCGCGACGACGTGGCGCCAGACGCCGTCGGGATACCACTCGAACCGGCGACGTATGCCGCCCAGCTCGCCTGTGGGGTCGACGAAGACCTCACCGGCGGTGACCTCGAGGACGGCCTGCCCCGTGAGCGACAGCCACTCACCCGGGTCCGGCTCGCCCTCGGGGCTCAGCCCCAGGCGGGAGGCCACGAGGTCGTGGATCGTCCCCACCTCCACGCGGTGGCGCACGACGGGATCCCAGGTCGTCGCGAACCGCACCGGATGACCCGCGAAGGACTCCGGAAGGTGTGCCGCGAGGTGAGCGTCGACGCCAGCGGTGAGGTCGGCGGGGACGAGCAGCTGCAGGCGCAGTCCCCAGTCGTGGTCACGCGACCGTGAGTCGTCGAGGCCGAGCACCTCCGAGCCGCTGCCGAGGCGGGCGGCGGCATACGGCAGCCCCGGCCAGCGCTCGGCGACGAGAGGGCGCACCACGTGCTCGAAGTACGACCGCGACAGGTCGGTCCCGGCACGGCTCACGAGCGGGCCCGCTCACCAGGGATCGGCCTGACGCCCACCCGTGTGCACTCCTCGGGGCCAGGACCCGGACACCTGCGCACAGGGGCCGAGTCGACGTCGGGAGTCAGGTCACCAGCCGCGCTGGGCCAGGCGGTGCGGCTGCGGCACGTCCTCGACGTTGATGCCGACCATCGCCTCGCCGAGGCCGCGAGAGACCTTGGCGATGACGTCGGGGTCGTCGTGGAAGGTCGTCGCCTTGACGATGGCCTCGGCCCGCTGGGCGGGGTTGCCGGACTTGAAGATGCCGGAGCCGACGAAGACGCCCTCGGCGCCGAGCTGCATCATCATCGCCGCGTCCGCCGGGGTGGCGATGCCACCGGCCGTGAAGAGCACGACGGGCAGCCGGCCGGCCCGGGCCACCTCGACGACGAGGTCGTAGGGCGCCTGGAGCTCCTTGGCGGCGACGTAGAGCTCGTCCTCCGGCAGGTTCTGCAGGCGGCGGATCTCGCCGCGGATGGCGCGCATGTGCGTCGTGGCGTTGGAGACGTCGCCGGTGCCCGCCTCGCCCTTGGAGCGGATCATCGCCGCGCCCTCGGTGATCCGGCGCAGCGCCTCGCCGAGGTTGGTCGCGCCGCAGACGAAGGGCACGGTGAAGGCCCACTTGTCGATGTGGTTGGCGTAGTCGGCCGGGGTGAGCACCTCGGACTCGTCGACGTAGTCGACCCCGAGGCTCTGCAGCACCTGTGCCTCGACGAAGTGCCCGATCCGGGCCTTGGCCATGACCGGGATCGAGACGGCCTCGATGATGCCGTCGATCATGTCGGGGTCGCTCATCCGCGACACCCCGCCCTGGGCGCGGATGTCGGCGGGCACCCGCTCGAGGGCCATGACGGCGACGGCGCCGGCGTCCTCGGCGATCCGCGCCTGCTCGGGGGTGACGACGTCCATGATGACGCCGCCCTTGAGCATCTCGGCCATGCCGCGCTTGACGCGGGTCGTGCCGGTCGTGCTGCTGGGCGGCTGGGAGGTGGGGTGCGGCGTCTCGCGGCGCGACGGGTCGGTGGTGCTCACGATGTCCTGCTCTCCTTGTGTTGCGGGTGCTTCAAGGGTAGAGCGGCCCGGGGCGGCACGCGAACCGCCCGCCGGCCGCGGCATCGGGCGGCGGAGAAGCTCCGACGACCCGGCGCTCGGAGGCGCCGGCCGATCAGCCGGCCTGCCCGTGCGAGCCCCCTCGTCAGGCGCCGAGACGGGTGGGGGCCTCGTCGGCGAACTCCACGGTGCCCGGCAGGGGCGTGTGCCCGGCCAGGTGGAAGACCCGCACCACCCAGGCGCGGCGCACCCGCCTGACGTCGGTGACGGCGTCGTTGTGGAACCGCCGCGCCAGCTGGACCCGGGTGCACGCGGACCGCAGCCGGCCGAGGTAGTCCTGGCCCAGCAGCCCGCTGGCCTCCAGGCCGGCGACCACCTCGTCGGTGAGCGCCACGTCGAGCGCCTCGGTCAGGTCACTCTCGACGAGCTCGCGCTGCTCGCCCGACTCGTGCGGCGCCTCCAGCGCCGCGGCGGCAGCGTCCGCGAGGAGCAGAGCCGTGGCGCCGTCGAGCAGGCCGCTGTTCGCCAGCTCGACGGAGGCCTCCGCCCGTCGCACCAGCTGGGCGTCGAGGGCGGCGAGGGTGCCGCTGAGCCGCACGTGCAGCCGGTCGAGACGCGCCGCCGTGTAGCTGAGGTGCCACCCGACGAGCACCAGCACGAACAAGGCCGCGAAGCCCCACGTCGCCAGCCCAGTCACCGCCCCACGCCCCCGCGCAGGAAGCGCTGCCATCCCGGCTGCGGCGCCGCACGCGCGGCGGCCCGGCCCTCGACGAGCGTCTCGTAGACGGCGAGCACCCGGCCACCGACGACCGACCAGTCGAAGAGCCGGGCCCGGCGCGCGCCCGCGTCGGCGAGCACGCGGCGCCCCGCTGGGTCGCGCAGCAGCTCGAGCAGGCAGCGGCCGAGGTCGGCGGGATCCTCGTTGCGGAAGAGGCGCCCCGCCGCGCCACCGTCGAGCACCCGGGAGAAGGCCGGCAGGTCGCTGGCCAGCACGCAGGCGCCGGCCGACATCGCCTCGATGAGGATGATGCCGAAGCTCTCGCCGCCGGTGTTGGGCGCGACGTAGACACCGGCCGAGGCGAGGAGGGAGGCCTTGTCCTCGTCGGAGACGGCGCCGAGGAACTCGCACGCATCAGCCACGCCCGGCGGCATACCGTCTCGCGCCGCGTCCGGGTCGCCCGGCCCGGCGACGAGCACCCCCAGCCCGGGCAGCCCCTGCACCCCCCCAGGCAGGCCCGCCGCGACCACGGGCCGGCCCTTCCCCGCCCCCCCCCCCCGCCCGAGGAAGGCGACCGTCGGGCGCTGCTCGGTGCCGGTCCACTCCGGCCGCCGCGAGGCGTCGGCGAACCGGTCGACGTAGACGCCGTTGGGGATGACCACAGCGTCTCCGCCGACGTGGGTCGTGACGGTGCGGCGGGCGTCCTCGCTCACGGCGATCCGGGCGGCGATCTTCTCCAGGCTCGGGCGCACGAGCGGGTATGCCGTCTGCATCGTGCGGGAGCGCAGCATCGAGGTGTGGAAGGTGGCCACGATGGGCCCCTGCGCGGCGAAGAGGGCGAGCACGCTGATGCTCGGGGTCACCGGCTCGTGCAGGTGCAGGACGTCGAAGTCGCCGCGCTCGAGCCAGCGCCCCACCTTGGCCGCGCTCACCGGGCCGAAGTTGAGCCTCGCAACAGAGCCGTTGTAGCGCACCGGCGTGGCGCGCCCGGCCGAGACGACGTAGTCCTGCAGCAGCGTGTCGCTGTCGGCGGGAGCGAGGACCGAGACGTCGTGGCCCTGCCCGAGCAGGTGCTCGGCCAGGTCGCGGACGTGGAACTGCACCCCGCCCGGGACGTCGAAGGAGTAGGGGCAGACGATGCCGATCCTCATGCCGCGCGCCGCGCCGGCTCGAGGTCCTCGACGAAGACCCGCTGGAGCATGTGCCAGCTCGAGGTGTGCTCGCGGATCGTGGCCGCGAGGTGGTCGGCGCACTGCTGCGTGAGGTCGGCGACCTTGTCTGCGGTGCGGCCGCCGACGCGTGGTGTCAGCGCCGGGCCCATCTCGATGACGGTGCGGTGGCCGCCCAGCCCGGCGCCGCGAGGCGCGCGCTCGTAGCGCACGGACGCGGCATACAGCGGCGCGCCGGTGAGCAGGGACAGCACCGCCGGCCCCTTCGCCATCCGCGCCCGGTGGCCGAGGAGGTCCACCTCGACCCCGTTGTTGGTGAGGTCGCGGTCGCTCGCGAGCGC
>CALMNV010000197.1 GCA_937873285.1 uncultured Intrasporangium sp.
GTCGGCATCGTGGCGGCCCTGATGTGCCTCCAGGCCGGCTGGGCCCCCCTATCGTTCATCCCGGCCGCCTTCGTCGGAGCGGCGTCGTACTTCGGCACGGCGTTCTCGTTCTGGCCGACCGCGGTCGCGCTTGTCGCCGGAGCCCTGCTTGGCTGGGCCTCCGGTGTCCTCGGGGCGAGGCTGCAGACGGTGGTGACGGGACGCACGCACTCGGCCGAGCCCCCCTCCGACCCCGCTCGGGCCGCGGCCTGAGCGGGCACCACCCCAAGGAATGGAGCAACCAGATGATCCTCATCACCGTCAAGTTCCCGATCCGCCAGGACCGGCTCGAGGAGTGGCAGGAGCTGTCGTCCTACTACGCCAAGGCCGTCAACGAGGAGCCCGGCTGCGAGTTCTTCGAGTTCTCCCGCAGCGTCACCGACCCTCAGACCTTCGTGTGCATCGAGGGCTTTCGGGACTCCGCCGCGGGCCAGGAGCACATGGCCCAGGCGCACGTCGCCCGCTTCATGGCCGAGATGCCCGACATCGTGTCGGCGCAGCCGCAGATCATCTACGTCGAGGCCGACGGGGTCACCGGGTTCGGGCCGATGGGGGAGATCGCACCCCGCTCGACCTGACGCCTCCATGAGCGGGCGTCCGGTGCGCTACCGGCGCCCCACCGGCAGTCGAGCCCGGGCCCACTCGGGGAAGCCATCCTCGAGGCGGGCCGCGCTCACTCCCCTGTCGGCGAGCAGCCGCACCGCCTCGTCGGCGTAGACGCAGTACGGCCCGCGGCAGTAGGCGACGACGTCGGCGCCGTCGGGGATCTCGCCCAGCCGTGACCTCAGGTCGCGGATCGGGATGGACATCGCGCCGCGGATGTGCCCGGCGGCATACTCCGCCTCGGGCCGCACATCCAGCACGACGACGTCCCCGTCGCGCAGCCGGGCGCGCAGGTCGTCGCGGGTGATCGTCCGCAGCCTGCTGCGGTCGCCGAGATAGTCCGCCGCCAGCTGCTCGAGACCCTCGGCATGCTCCTGGGCGGCCCGGCGCATGGCCCCCCACAGGTCACCGACGACGGGGCCGGAGAGGGAGTAGTAGACCCTGGTCCCCTCGCGCCGCGAGCGCACCAGCCCCGAGCGCAGCAGCCGCTGCAGGTGCTGGGAGGTGTTGGCCACGCTCTGCCCGATCTCGGCCGCCAGCTCCTCCACCGACCGCTCGCCCTGGGCCAGCACGTCGACGAGCTCCGCGCGCCGCCCGTTGGCCAGCGCCTTGGCCGCCTCCGCCAGCGCGTCGTAGAGCGCCGCCTTCGCACCGGCATCCGCCATCCGTCACCTCCGGGCCCATCATATTCAAGGCTTCGCTTGACAACAACTCCCACGGGGAGTTTTATTCAAGGGATCCATTGAACATGTCCACGAGGAGGCGACGCCGGTGACGGCCACTGTGCACGGCCAGGAGCGCGGGGCCAAAGGTCGAGCAGCTGTGCCGGCGGTCGTGATGGCCGGGCTCGGCAAGCGCGTCATGGCCGCCGCGTCCACCCGTCCGGCAGCAGGGGTCATCGGCCCCGAGGCGGGCGGCGGCGCCCCCGACGAGCGGGCCGCGCGGCACGCCGAGCACGTGAAGACCGGCTCGTGAGGCGGCCAGGCGACCGGCCCGCTCCCGCACTCGGGCTCCGGGCCAACGCCGCGCAGTTCACCCTCCTCGTCGCGGTCAACGCCCTGGTCGGCGGCATGCTCGGCCAGGAGCGCACCGTCCTGCCGCTGCTGGCGACCCGGGTGTTCGGCCTCGACTCCTACACGGCGGCCCTGACCTACATCCTCGCGTTCGGCCTGGCCAAGGCCGCCACGAACTACGTCGCGGGCAGCTGGTCCGAGCGGTACGGCCGCAAGCCCGTGCTCGTCGTCGGGTGGCTCGTCGCGCTGCCGGTGCCGCTGCTGCTCATCTGGGCGCCGCAGTGGTGGATCGTCGTCGGCGCCAACGTCCTGCTCGGCATCAGCCAGGGGCTCACCTGGTCCACGACCGTGATCATGAAGATCGACCTCGTGGGCCCGCACCGGCGCGGTCTCGCAATGGGCCTCAACGAGTCGGCGGGATACCTCGCCGTCGCCGTCACCGCACTGCTCACCGGCACCATCGCGGCACAGGCCGGGCTGCGGCCGGCGCCCTTCCTTGTCGGCGTCGCCTACGCCGCGCTCGGCTTGGGCCTGTCCACGCTGTGGGTCAAGGAGACCCGCCACCACGCCGACCACGAGGCCGCCGCCCGGACGGCCCCCAGCGAGACGACAGCCCGGGAGGTGTTCCTGCTGACCAGCGTGCGCGAGCGCGCCCTCTCCTCGGCGAGCCAGGCCGGCCTCGTCAACAACCTCAACGACGGCCTCGCCTGGGGCGTGTTCCCCGTGCTGTTCACCTCCGCAGGCCTTCCTCTGGGCCAGACCGGCATACTCGTCGCCCTCTATCCGGCCGTGTGGGGGGTGGGGCAGCTCGCGACCGGCGCGCTGTCCGACCGCTGGGGGCGCAAGCACCTCGTCACCGGCGGGATGCTGCTGCAGGCCGGCGCGCTGGGTCTCATGGCAGCGGCGGACTCCGCGCCGCCGTGGGCAGCCGCGTCGGTGCTGCTCGGGCTCGGCACGGCCATGGTCTACCCGACGCTGCTCGCCAGCATCGGCGACGTGGCCCACCCCGCCTGGAGGGCCCGCGCGATCGGGGTCTACCGCCTCTGGCGCGACCTCGGCTTCGCCGCCGGCGCCCTGCTGACCGGAGTCCTCGCCGACGCCTTCGGCATCCGCCCCGCGATCTGGGCCGTCGCTGGCCTCACCGCCGCGTCCGGCCTGCTCGTCGCGGTGCGGATGTACGAGACCCACCCGGTGCGCGGGAGGCGCGGCCCGCGCCGACCCTGAGGGGCTGCGCCTGCTCACGTCGTTTCGGGTCACGGCCGGGGGGACGCATGGGCGGCTCAGGGCGTGGCGGCCAGCCTCTCCGCCGGACCGACCAGCCTTCTGGCGATGTCGTCGAGCTGGGAGCTGGTCAGGTCGACGCCGAGGATCTCGTAGGCCACCTTCTCCGCCGCGAGCTGAGCCTCGATCGTCACGCTGCGCACCCCCTTGGGGATGACCCCGAAGAACTTCGTGCGGGTGGGCGAGAAGTCGACGACGAGCTCCTGCGTGCCGACGCGCAGCCTCGTCGGCCCGCCCGTGCCCGCCGCGAGCCGCTCGATGTCACGGCGCACCTGGCCGCCTCGCTCGGACACGGCATACTCCTTCATCACGTCCTCGACGCTCTTGGTGTAGGGCTGCTTGGCCGCCTTCGCCGCGGCGGCCTGCTCGCGCCACACGTCGCGGGCGTTCGCGCGCAGCTCGGTGAGCTCGCTCTGGTTGAGCCCCGAGATGGAGTCCCGGGCGAAGCTCAGCTCGCGCGCCGCGTGCCGTCCCGCCTTGGCCTCGAAAACGCCCACCAGCACGAGCTTCTCGCCGTCCCGGAAGGCCAGCACACCGTCGGTGACCTGTCGCCCGGACAGGTCGCGGATCAGGTGCCCGGGAATGAACTCGAGCTTCTTGCCCGCAGGCACCGCGACGCCCAGTGCGAAGCCGCCCTCCCGCTTGCCGAGCCACGGCACCACCCTGGACTCGACGAGCTCCTCGAGCAGCTGGCCCTTGAGGTGGCTGGGGTTGGCGCCCTTGGCGAGCACGCGTTCGAGGGCGAACGCGTCGAGTGACCTCAGGGCGGGGTGGGCCTGGGT
>CALMNV010000198.1 GCA_937873285.1 uncultured Intrasporangium sp.
GAACACGGACGCCTACAGGCGGGGCCCGAACCGGGGCCCCGTTGTGGAGTCCCGGCGGTCAAGGCCACCTTTTGGTGGAGCCTATTTGTCGCGGCTGACCGCAGCGTCCGAGACGATGTCGATCCGCCAGCCGGTGAGCTTGGCGGCAAGCCGAGCGTTCTGCCCTTCCTTGCCGATCGCCAGGCTGAGCTGGTAGTCCGGGACGACCACCCGGGCCGTCCGGGCGACGGCATCCACGATGTGCACGGCCTGCACCCGCGCCGGGCTCAGCGCTGCGGCGACGAAGGTCGACGGGTCCGAGGAGTAGTCGACGATGTCGATCTTCTCCCCGCGCAGCTCCGTCATGACGGCCCGCACCCGGGCACCCATCGGCCCGATGCAGGCGCCCTTAGCGTTGACCCCGGGCACCGTGGCATGGACGGCGATCTTGGTGCGGTGCCCGGCCTCGCGGGCGAGCGCGGCGATCTCGACGGTCCCGTCGGCGATCTCCGGCACCTCGAAGCGGAAGAGGGTCTTGACAAGGTGGGGATGGGTGCGCGACAGCCCCACCTGGGGGCCCTTGGGTCCGCGCTTGACGCTGACGACGTAGCAGCGCAGCCGTTCGCCGTGGACGTAGCGCTCGCCTGGCACCTGCTCGGCGAGCGGCAGGATGCCCTCCACTGAGCCGAAGTCGACGAGGACGTTGCGGGGGTCCTGGCTCTGCTGGATGACGCCGGAGATGACGTCGCCCTCACGGCCCTTGAAGTCGCCGAGGATGGCCTCGTCCTCGAGGTCGCGCAGCCGCTGGACGATGACCTGCCGGGCCGTGGAGGCGGCGATGCGGCCGAAGCCCTCCGGCGTGTCGTCGAACTCGGGGCCCGGCTCACCACGCGCGGGCCGCTCGCCCTCCTCCGCAGGCAACGGCTCGCCCTCCTCGCGGGCCCACACGACGACGTGTCCCGTCCTGCGGTCGAGCTCGATCCGCGCGAGCCGGTAGCTGCCCTCGGTGCGGTGGTAGGCGACGAGCAACGCCTGCTCGATCGCGGGAATCAGCACGTCCAGGCTGATGTCGCGCTCCCGCTCCAACGCCCTGAGGGCCGCCAGGTCGATGTCCATCAGTCGTCCTCCTCCGCCTCTGATCCGTCGCCGCTCGCCACGGCGTCGGCAGCGTCCACGCCGGCGCCCGCGGGCCGAAACTCGACCTGCACCGTGCCGTGCAGCGGGCCGTCAGCGGTGACGAGGTCGAGGGTCACGGTGTGCGCCGGAGCCCGCTTCCCAGCGGCCACGTCGAGGACGACGGTGACCGTGTCCACCTCCCGGACCCGTCCGACGACGTGCTGGGAGCCGGTGCGGACCTCGACGAGGCGCCCGACGTTGCGGCGGAAGTGCTCGCGCGTCGTCAGCGGCCGGCCCACTCCCGGCGAGGAGACCTCGAGCACGAACGGCGTCTCGCCAAGCGTCGCGGAGTCCTCCAGCACGCCGTCGACCACCCGGCTCGCCTCGGCCACGTCGTCGAGGCTCAAGGGCGGGACGGGGCTGCGCGTGTCGGACGGCTCGAGAGCGCGCACGTCGGTGTCGACGATCACCCGCACGAGGCGCCGGCGGCCGGCCGGCGAGATGGTGACGTCCTCGACGACGAGGCCGAGCGGCGCGAGGGCGGGCTCGAGCTCCGCCCTGATCTGCTGGGCCGTGGCCATCGGACGACACCTCCTGCTCTTTTCGAATGGTCGGTGCCGAGGCGCCTGGTGTCCCCCACTCTAACGGCGGCTCGCGGGTCGCCGCGCGCCCGGCCCGGCTGCCTAGAATCGGGCGCATGCCCGGCCCGCCTCGCACCGGGGAGAGCCACCGACCGCCCTCCCGCCGGGCTGTCCTGACAGTGACGTATGCCGCCGGGCTCGCGGTGCTCGGCGGTTGCGGCGTGCGTCTGGACCTGCCGACGCCCCCCGCGCCGGCGGCGACCCGGCGCAGGGTGCCCGACGAGGACGTGGTCGTGGCGGTGGTCCGCCGGCTGCAGGCGCTGACCGAGGCCGCCGCTCCGCTGGCGAGGGGGCCCGCGGGCGGACCGGTCGTCCGGCAGCTCGTCGCCGTCATGGCGGGCCAGCTGCGCACGCTGCGGGGCCGGCTCACCAACGACGGTGTGCCCGAGGCGGTGATCGAGCCGACCAGCCCAGCGACTCCGGTCCTCACCTCGGGTGCCGCCCTCGCAACACGTCTGGCCTGCCTCCCGTCGGGATACTGGACGCAGGTCGCGGGGGCCGCCGCGACGTCGCGGACCCTGCTGGCGAGCGCGACGAGCGCGCAGCTGGCGGGCGCGGTGCTGCTCGGGCAGCCGCTCGCGATGCCGGCCCAGCCCGGCGTGTCCCGGGTCGCCCTCGTGGAGCGCACCGCTGCGCTGCGCTACGGGATGGAGGTTGTCGCGGCACAGTCCCGCGACGCGCAGCGGGAGCGGGCGATGGCGTCGCTGGCGT
>CALMNV010000199.1 GCA_937873285.1 uncultured Intrasporangium sp.
CAGGTCGTTCCACACCCAGAGGAACTGGAAGATGGCGAACGACGCGAGCGCGGGCGTGGACATGGGGACGATGAGCCGCCAGAAGGTCGTGAAGTGGCTCGCGCCGTCGATCTTGGCCGACTCGATGACCGCGTTGGGCAGGCCCGACATGTAGTTGCGCAGGATGTAGACGGCGAGCGGCATACCGAAGCCGATGTGGGCCAGCCAGACCGCGAGGAAGGTGCCGTTGAGCCCGACCGCGCCGTAGAGCTTGAGCAGCGGCACGAGCGCGACCTGGTTGGGCACGACGAGCAGCCCGACGATGATGACGAAGACCACGTCGCGCCCGCGCCACTGCATGAAGGTGAACGCATAGGCGGCGAACGCCGCGATGAGGATCGGGATGACCGTGGCCGGCACCGTCACGATGAAGCTGTTGAGGAAGGCCTGCCCCATGTTGACGCCGGCCGTGTCCGATGTCAGCACCTGCGTGTAGTTCGCGATCGTCCATTGGGTGGAGAAGGGGCTGAAGAGCCCGGTCCACCATCCGGAGTTGAACTGGTCGTCGCGGGCCCGGAAGGAGTTGATGAGCAGGCCGATCACCGGGACCAGCCAGCCGATGCACAGGATGACGAGGAAGATCCGGGTGGCCAGGGAGGCACTTCCCGGCCCTGACTTCTCACGGCTCTTGCGCAGCCGGCTCACCTGCTTGTCAGCCAGCCCTGCTCCCGCTTGCACGGTGGTGCTCATCGGCTTGCCTCCTCGGCGCGGAAGTGGCGAACTTGGTAGATGAGGATCGGGATGATCGCGATCATGAGGATGACGACGATCGCCGCGGCATACCCGCTGTTGCCCTGGGTGAACAGCTCGTCGTAGAACCGGCGGCCGATCACGTCGGTGTTGTAGGCGCCGTTCGTCGTGACGTAGACGACGTCGAAGACCTTCATGACCCCGATGAGCACCGTGATGAACACGGTGACGACGGTCGCCCAGATCTGCGGGAAGACGATGCTGAAGAAGATCCGCCGCTCGCCCGCTCCGTCGATGCGCCCGGCCTCGATGGTGTCCTCCGGCACAGCCTTGACGGCCGCGGAGAGCAGCACCATGGAGTAGCCCACCTGGGTCCAGATCAAGATGATCATGAGGAACAGGCTGTTGAGGCGCAGCGTGTCGATCTGATACCAGAAGAACGGGCCCTTGTCGAACAGCCCGAATATGCCGTTGAGCAGGCCCGTCTGCGGCGACCCGGTCGGCTGGTACTCGTAGATGGAGCGCCAGATCGTCGCGGCGCCGACCATGCTGATCGCCATCGGCATGAAGATGACCGTCTTGGCCAGCTTCTCTCCGCTCGGCCGGAGCCGGTCGGCGAGGACCGCGACCCCCAGCCCGAGGATGACCGTGGACGCGGGCACCACGACGATCCACAGCAGGTTGTTGAAGAGCACCTGCAGGAAGGAGGAGTCGGTGAGCAGGTCACGGTAGTTCTTCAGGCCCACGTAGGCCGTCGAGTCCTCGTTGGCGAAGCTGTACTGGATGGTCACGATGGCCGGGTAGATGAGGTACACCCCGATCGCGAGGATCGCCGGGCCGGCGAACATCCACGGCTTGACCCGGTCCTCCCAGCGCCCCTTGAGCGACTCGGCCAGCTTGTTGAGAATCCAGTAGACGATCATGGCGCCGCCGATGCCGCCGACGATCGCCAGCAGGGCGTTGATGAGCTTGATGGCCATGACACTTCCTCTCTGAAGGTTGGCGCAGGAGGCGACGACGGGAGCGGCTGCGGAGGCGACCGGGTGGTCACCTCCGCAGCCGGCACCGCACGGTCAGCCGCTCGTCTTCGGGAAGCTGGCGTCGATGTTGTTCAGAGCCGTGTTGAGGTCCTCCTGGCCGGAGATCCACTTGACCGGCTCGGTCCAGAAGGTGCCGGCGCCCACCTTGGCGGGCATCAGGTCCGACCCGTCGAAGCGGGCCGCAGAGGCCTTGTAGAGGACCTCCTTGGCGATCGTCTGGAGGGTCTTGTTCGGCAGCAGTGAGACGTCAGCCGTCTTGTGCGGCGAGAAGGCTCCGGCCTTGGCCTGCTCGGTGCCGTTCTCCTTGCTGGCGATGAAGTTGCGCAGCTTGAGGACGTTGGCGTCGTTGTTGAAGGCCGCGACGAGGTCACCGGCCGTGAGCACCGGGTGGTCGCCGGCGGTCTTCGCCGGGAACGGGTAGGGCCGGGTCTGGGTGTCGAGCTTGGCGATGACCGCGTCCGGGAAGCCGCCCTTGTTCGCGACGAAGGTCGCCTGCTTGAACAGGTAGCAGCCCGGAGGCTGGGTGAACAGGGCGTTGCCGCCGGTCTGGAAGTTCGTCGCGACGATGGACTTCGTGCCGCCGCGGACGTTGCCCTGCGTGAACGCGATCTTCTGGAAGTACTCGAACGCCGGCTTGATCTCCGGGCTGTTGAACTTCAGCTCACCCTTGACCCACTTGTCGTAGTTGTCCGGGCCGGCGAAGCGCAGGACGAGGTCCTCGATCCAGTCGGTGATCGGCCACCCCGTCGCCGCTCCGGACTCGGCCGCGATGCACCATGGCGTCTTGCCCTGGGAGCGGATCTTGTCGGTGAGCGCCATGAGCTCGTCCAGCGTCTTCGGCTCGGTGTAGCCGGCCGCCGAGAAGGCCGGGGCGTCCGTCCACAGCACGCTCTTGACGCTCACCTCGTTGGGCAGGCCGTAGACCTTGCTGTCGGCGCAGGTGCCCGCTCCGACGAAGCCAGGCACCAGGGTCTGCTCGTTGAGCTTGACGGTGGCGTCGTCGAACGGGACGAGCTTCTTCTGCTTCGCGAGGTCACACATGAGGCCCGGCTGGGGGAACAGGCCGAGGTCGGGGGCGTTGCCACCAGCCACCCGGGCCCGGATCTCGGTGTCCCACGACGCGGCCTTGGTGAACTTGACCGTGATTCCGTTCTGCTTTGCCCACCCCTCGACGTCGGCCTTGAAGCCCGGCTCGGTGTCGGGGCCGAGGCCGTACATCACCTCGACAGAGGACTTTCCGGGACCTGCTGCCGTCGCCGCGCCACCGCCGGCGCCGGTGCTGGTCGACGAGCCGGAGCTCAGGCACCCGGCCGCGAAAACGGCCACGGTCCCGCTGAGCGCGACCGCCTTGGTCAGACTCCCACCACGCATCTATCTCTCCTTGATCCGGGCCAGGGCAGACCGTGCGCAGTGCGAGCCGCATCGGTGGGGCCCTGGCTACTGCCAGTCGTTCTTTTGCGAACAGTGCCGCGTCGGTGCAGCACAGTCAACCGTCAGAGGGCGGCTAGGGCGGTTTCTGGCCCCCGCAGTGTCGAAATCGTTACCCCACCGACGCGTAGGGTTGGCTGGTCGGCGAGCCCTCCTGCTCGTCGCGAGCGACGGAGACCGACGGTGTCGACAAGGAGAACGGAGCGGGGATGCCAGGCAGGCAGGATGTGAAGGGGAAGGGCTTCGAGGACCTGCTCGAGGCCAACCGCCGGTATGCCGCGCAGTTCCCTCTCGCGGGCTTCGACGGCATAGCGCAGGCCGGGGTGGCCATCGTCACGTGCATGGACTCACGCATCGACCCGCTGGGGCTGCTTGGGCTGCGCCCCGGGGACGCGAAGATCTTCCGCAACCCGGGGGGTCGGGTCACGGTGGCGGCGCTCGAGGCGCTCGTCCTGGCCACCCACCTGCTCGGGGTCGACCGGGTGCTCGTCGTGCCGCACACCCGCTGCGCGATGACCGCGCACAGCGAGAGCGAGCTGCGGGAGCGGGTGGGCCGCTCGGCCGGCGTGGACGCCTCGTGGCAGAGCTTCTCCGTCATCGCCGACCAGGTGGCAGCGCTGCGCGAGGATCTGGCAAAGGTGCGCTCACACCCGCTCATCCCGCCGTCGACCCGGGTCGGCGGCTTCGTCTATGACGTCGACACGGGGCTGCTCGACCCGGTGGGTTGAGCCCGGGCTATCCGGGCGCTGGGGGCCGCAGCCGGTAGACGTGGACCCCGTTGCCGTCGAAGACCGGCTGCGCAAGCCGCGCCAGCCGGGGAGACACGGGTCCAGACCGCTCGTCTGCGACGATCCACCGCACCCCACCGACCCGGTATGCCGCTGACAACGTGGCCGGTGTCGGAGCCGTGATGAGCCGCTGCTCGGCCTCGAGCCGGGCGGGGTCCCAGAACGGGATGGCGGTGAAGCTGAGGCGCCAGTCGGCTGCGGCCTTGATCGTCGCGGGAGCGTAGGCGAAGCCGGCAACGTCGGTCCGCCGTCCCGTGAGGGCGCTGACGGAGAAGTCACGACCGTCCCCCGTGGAGGCGCCTCGGGGCAGCGAGGAGTAGACCCGGTTGGTGGCGATGATGTCGTCCGGTCCTGCGCTCCCCCGCACCAGGGCACCCGCGCGCTCCAGCGCCGGCGTCACCGGGATCACCCCGGCTGCTGTCTGCTGTGCCACGACCGCGTCCCGGTACGCCGCAGGGTAGGGGGTCGCGTCGGGTCCCAGCAGTGCAACGCCCGAGAGGGCGCCGGAGACGGCCACGGCGACGCACGCCGCGGCGAGCGGAGGTGTCGGCGGGCGACGGGGGTGGTCCGGCAGCCTCGGCCTCCACAGGTGGGCCGTTGCCACGGCCCCGGCAACCGCCAGGGCGACTCCGGCTCCCACGCCGAGCGGCGGCAGCAGCCACGCCAGGACCTCCGCGCCGGCGGCGGCGACGTGGCCTGTCGGGCCCGACCGATCTCTCTGCCCCGGGTCGAGCGGACCGGCCACCGCCGAGACGGCCAACGTCACGGCTCCGCCTGTGCCCGCCGCCACGAGAAGTGGAGCCCACTCGCGGAGCCGGCCGCGGTGGCCGGTCACCGCGTCGGCGACCGCGGGACCCGCTCCTGCGGCCGCCATCGTGGCGAGCAGGGGCGTCGCGGCGATGAAGAAGTACCACTGGCTGCCCCCGGGCTGGGTGAGCAGGAGCAGCCCGCCCAGAGCGGCCGCGGCCATCGTCATAGCTCCCCAGCCGGCGGCCCGGGTGTCGACCCGCCGGAAGAGGCCCAGGACGCCGAGCAGTCCGAGCAGCGTGGGCCCCAGCCGGACCACCAGTGCGCCAGCCGCAGCGAGACCTGCGGCAAGCGCCGTCGACAGGGGCGCCGGCCCTGGCGCGCCCGGCCAGCCGGGCAGCACGGTCGACACCGCCCGGGCGACGCCCTCTGCCGGCGCGAGCCGAAGCCCGTAGGAGTCCGGATAGAGCAGCCGGGCCATCACCAGGCTGACGAGCACGAGGGTGCCGGCGAGCAGCACGGCCCGCCGGAACACCAGGCGGGCCTCCGGCCGCGCATCGGCGGCACGATGGCGGCGCGCCATCACCGCGAGACCCAGACCGCCGAGGAAGGCCAGCAGGAGCGGGTTCTGCACCGACTTCGCGCCGGCCGCGCCGACCAGGGTCGGCACGAGCAGCCAGAGCGGCAGGCCACGGTCCCCGGGGCACCCGCGCACGAACGCCACGGCCAGCCCGAGACTGGCGACACCGAAGACCCAGCCGAGCGTCTGGGTGGGGCTGACCTGCCAGTAGGTCTGCAGTGGCCACACGATCGCCGGGTTGATGACGTCGGGATAGCCAGGAGGTCCGCCGCCGGGCCAGAGGGTGCCGCCCACCGGACCGGCGACACCCAGGAGCAGCGGGGCGGCGGCGGCTGCAGACCTCCGCCGGGCGAGAGCCGCGGCTGCCGCCGTGGCCACGAGGAGCAGCACGAGCAGGAGGGTCAGGGGCAGCAGTCGCAGGACGACGTCGAGGTCGTGGGCGCCGTCGCCGCCCAGCTCGGCGGCCAGGGCGTAGTAGAGCCAGTGGTAGCTCAGCGGCGTCCCCGCCACCATCGGGTAGTCCGGCACGAGAGTGCGCCGCAGCTCCCCTGTCATGGCCACATGGAAGAAGAGGTCGGGATAGAGCTGCGGGCCGGTGGCGGAGATGTGCGGCGGCACCCAGCTCAGACCGGTGGTGTCGGCCTTGCGCACGACGACGAGCATCGACACCACGACGGCGGACCACACCGGCCATCCCCACGAGTCATGGCCCCGGTCTCTGCCCAGCCGTGCTCGGGTCCGCGGTAGGGCGACGAGCGCCGCGCTGACGGCCGCGCCGGACAGCGGCGCCGGGATGCGGTAGCCGACGAGGTGACCCAGCGCCCACGTCGCCAGGGCGAGGAGCAGGCCGGCGACGGCTCCCCAGGCCAGGTCCGCGTCGGAGCGCACGCCCCTGCTGCGGACCGCCCGGACGAGC
>CALMNV010000200.1 GCA_937873285.1 uncultured Intrasporangium sp.
CGCGGTGAGGATCGCGCCCGCGGTGAGGATCGCGCCCGCGGTGAGGATCGCGCCCGCGGTGAGGATCGCGCCCGCGGTGAGGATCGCGCCCGCGGCGCGGCTCCCCGCCGAGAATCGGCTCCCCGCCGAGAAGCGGCCCCCCGACAAGGTCACGCGCCACGGGGTGGCCGCCGCGAGTCATCGCAGGACCGTGGGGGTCCACGGCTCACAAGCAGGACCTCCCGCCTGCCGGAGCCGGCGATCCGCGAGGGAGTGACGGGGTTCGAGGTCGACCGGGGCGTGACCAACCAGCTGCGGACCCTGTCCAAGGAGAACGCGGTAGGCGTCGCCCAGCACCTGGTCATGGTGGCCGAGCTCCTGGACGTCGAGCCGGAGGCGGCGCTGGCACACGCCGAGACGGCCGTGCGCCGCGCCGGCCGGGTGCCGGCCGCGCGTGAGGCGCTGGGTCTGGTTGCCTACCGGCTGGGTGACTGGGCGCGGGCCCTCACGGAGGTTCGCACGGTCCGCCGGCTCTCCGGCTCCAGCCACGTCCTGCCTCTCATGGTCGACTGCGAGCGCGCCCTCGGACGGCATGCCAAGGCACTGGAGCTCGCACAGACGCCGGAGGCGCGCACCCTCGCCGTCGACGAGCGCGTCGAGCTCGCGATCGTCGTGTCCGGCCTACGTCGGGATCTCGGCCAGGCGGATGCCGCCGTCGCGGGACTGACCGACCTCGTCCGCCGGATCAGTCCGGCGCGCGCGTCGGCGCCGCGCCTCTACTACGCCTACGCCGACGCCAAGCTGGCCGTGGGGGATGCGGAGGGCGCCCGGGCATGGTTCGCCCGCGCGGCCGACGCCGACCACGACCTGGCGACCGATGCCGCCGAGCGGCTCGACGAGCTCGACGGCGTGAGCGCCGTGGATCTGCTCGGCGACGATGCCGACGACGAAGGACAGCCGGCGGCCCAGGCGAGGGCCGACGGCGGGACGTACTCAGACGGGTGAGCGGGAACATCGCGCGCGCGACGCGCCCTGGGGGCCCGGCACTCGTCGACCGCTACGAGGCGCTGCTCTGCGACCTCGACGGCGTCGTGTACCGCGGTCGCGACGCGCTGCCGGGTGCCGGTCCGACGCTGAGCCGCATCGTCGCCCACGGCATTCGCCTCGCCTACGTGACCAACAACGCGTCCCGTCCCCCCGAGGTGGTGGCGGCCCAGCTGCGCGGTCTCGGCGCCCCCACCCCGCCCGGCTGCGTCGTCACGAGTGCGCAGGCGGGCGCGGCCCACCTGCGACGCCTGCTTCCGGTCGGCGCCGCGGTGGTCGCGCTCGGCGGCCCGGGCGTGCAGCAGGCATTGAAGGAGGAACACCTCCTCGCCGTTCCCGCCACCCGACGAGAGGCTGCGGCAGTGCTCCAGGGCTACGGGCCCGACCTGCGGGTCTCGGACTTCACCGAGGCGGCGAGGCACGTCTCGAAGGGAGCTGCGTGGGTGGCGACCAACTCCGACGCCACCGTGCCGGTCGAATGGGGCGTGGCCCCGGGCAACGGCTCCTACGTCGACGTGCTGCGCCGCGCGACCGGCCGAGAGCCCGTCGTCGTCGGCAAGCCCGAGCCTCCCCTCTACGAGCTGGCCATCGCGCGGCTTGGCACCCGCCGCGTGCTCGCCGTGGGCGACCGCCTCGACACCGACATCGACGGGGCGCGCGCCGCGGGGGTGGACTCGGCGTGGGCCCTGACCGGCGTCGACCGCCCGACCGACCTCGTCGCCAACCCGGACCGGGCGCTGCCGACCTTCGTCATCGGGAGCCTCGCCGACCTCGAGAGGCCGTATGCCGTGCCGGTGCCCACCGGGAGCGGGTGGGCCTGCGGCGGGGCCGAGGCGCGCGTGCAGCTGGTCTCTGGCAGGCCCGAGCTGGTCATCTCTGCGGCGAGCCGGTCGCCCACGCTGGCCGTGGTGCGGGCGGGCCTGGCTGCGCTGCTCGAGGCTCGCGCCCACGACCGGTCGCTGCTGCCCGCGCTCGTCGCGGCCGCGGCGTCGCTCGACGCCCTGGTGGATGCCCTGGTGGATGCCCTGGTGGATGCCCAGGGCGATGCCGAGGGCGATGCCGAGGTGGATGCCGTGGTCGAGGCCGCGGAGGGGTGAGCCCGGCAGGTAGCGTGGGGCATGGCCAGCTGGCGGTGTCGTCACCGGCGCCGAGGGCCAGCCCGTCACCCGGCGCCAAGCCGATATCCGCCGGCGTCATGCCGCCACCGCCAGCGCAAGGAGGCCACCGATGAGCACCCAGCGTCCGCCCGCACCGCAGCCGACCGGCGGGCCCTCCGGCGGCCCCGGATGGCAGCCCGCACCCCCCTTCGACAGCAGTGGTCACCAGTCGGCCGGACCTGGGCCACGGCCCAGCACGGGCGATCCGGCCATCGACGCGGTCCTGGCCGAGCTGGCCGGACTCGACGGTCGACCGCTCGACCAGCAGCTGCACATCGGCGACCGTGCCCACCGCCTCCTCTCCGGCCGGCTGCGCGACCTGGGTGGCGCGTGACGAGCCGACGGCTGGACGCCGAGCTGGTGCGACTCGGCCTCGCTCGGTCGCGGGCCCAGGCCAGGGAGCTGGTGGTTGCCGGGGCCGTGCACGTCGACGGGCGGCCGGTGACACGGGCGGCTCACCCGGTCCCCGACGGCGCGGCGGTGGCCCTCTCGCGATACCCCGAGCCCTGGGTGAGCCGGGCGGCGGGCAAGCTGCTGCACGCCCTCGACCGGTGGGGACCCGGCAGCGAGCACGAGGGGCGGACCCTCGACCCGACCGGCCTCCGGTGCCTCGATGTCGGAGCCAGCACGGGCGGCTTCACCCAGCTGCTGCTCCAGCGGGGCGCGAGCCACGTCACGGCCCTCGACGTCGGGCACGGGCAGCTCGTGCCGGCGCTCGCGGCCGACCCACGGGTGCTCAACCTGCCGGGGACCAACATCAGGCAGGTGCGGCCCGGTGACCTCGGCCCGCTCTTCGACCTGGTCGTGGCGGACCTCAGCTTCATCTCCCTGCTGGTGACCCTCGCGCCGATGGCCAGGCTCACAGCCCCGGGCGGCGACCTCGTCGTGCTCATCAAGCCGCAGTTCGAGGTCGGTCGCGAGCGGCTCGGACACGGCGGCGTCGTCCGGTCGGGCGCGGAGCACCGTCGAGTGGTGCGCAGCGTGGCCGAGCACGCCGGCTCGCTCGGCCTGCGCCTGCTCGGGCTCACCCCGAGCCCCGTCACGGGTGCCGAGGGCAACCGCGAGTTCCTGCTCTGGGTCGCGCCGCCCCCGACCGAGGCGGCTGCCCCACTCGATGACATGCTGGAGCTTCTCGACCGGGAGGAAGCCCAGTGACACGACGGATCCTGCTCGTCGCCCATCCCCGGCGAGCCGAGGCACTGCTCGTCGCCAAGGGCGTCGTCGAGCGGCTGACCGCTGTCGGGATCGATGTGGCCCTCCAGGCCGAGGAAGCCCGTGCGCTCGACCTCACCCGCTCCGACCACGTCCGGATCGCGGCGGAGGAGCAGGTTGCGGAGGGGTGCGACCTGGTCGTCGTCCTCGGCGGCGACGGCACCATCCTGCGAGGGGCGGAGTTCGCGCGCAGCGTCGACGTCCCGCTCCTCGGAGTCAACCTCGGCCGGGTCGGCTTCCTCGCCGAGGCGGAACGAGACAACCTCGACGCTGTCGTCGAGCACATCGCGACCTCCCGCTACTCGGTGGAGGAGCGGATGACCCTCGACGTGGACGTGCGGCACTGCGAGGAGCTCATCGCCCGCAGCTGGGCGCTCAACGAGGTGAGCGTCGAGAAGGCCGCGAGGGAGCGGATGCTCGAGGTCACCATCGAGGTGGACGGGCGGCCGCTTTCGACGTGGGGGTGCGACGGCGTGATCGTCTCGACGCCGACCGGCTCCACGGCATACGCCTTCTCGGCCGGGGGGCCGGTCGTGTGGCCGGGCGTCGAGGCGATGCTGCTCGTGCCCAACTCGGCCCACGCGCTCTTCGCCCGCCCGCTCGTGCTCGGGCCGGACACGCACCTCGCGGTCGAGGTGACCGAGGCCACCGAGGGCTGCGGTGTGCTGTGGTGTGACGGACGCCGACACGTCGAGCTGCCCCCGGGTGCCCGCATCGAGGTGCGCAAGGGGGAGCGTCCCGTGCGGCTGGCACGGCTGACCGACGCCCCGTTCACCGACCGCCTCGTCGCGAAGTTCGACCTCTCCGTCGTCGGGTGGCGCGGCACCGGGGCGGCGCGGTCGAGGGCCGCCGAGGCCCTCGACGGTCCGTCCTGAGCCACGGCGTCCTCCCGGTGCCGCCGGATCGGGTGGTGCGCTCGACGTGGCGGCCGCCCGTTGTCGGTCCGCACCCGTAGGGTTGGTCCGTGTTCAGCGAGATCCGCATCCGCGGCCTCGGGATCATCGACGAAGCGGTCCTCGAGCTCAGCCCCGGCCTCAACGTCCTCACGGGCGAGACGGGCGCCGGCAAGACGATGGTCGTCTCCGGGCTGGGCCTGCTCCTGGGCAACCGGGCCGACTCCGGCCTCGTGCGCGCCAGCGCCCCCAGCGCCTCCGTGGAGGGGGTCCTCAGCCTGACCGCCGGGCACCCGGCCCTCGACCGAGCGGAGGAGGCGGGGGGCTCACACGACGGCGGTGAGCTCGTCGTCGCCCGCACGCTGTCGGCCACCGGCCGGTCACGGGCCCACGTCGGAGGGCGCACGGTGCCCGTCGCCGTGCTCGCCGAGATGGGGGAGCTCCTCGTCGCGGTCCACGGGCAGGCCGACCAGTGGCGACTGCGCCAGGGCGAGGCCCATCGGCAGGTGCTGGACGAGTTCGGCGGCGCGCCCGTGCTCCGCCGCCGCCGCCGCGTCGAGGACCTGCACGACCGTTGGCGCGCTGCGGCGCGTGAGCACGCCGGACTGCTGCAGCGGTCCCGGGAGCGGGCCCGCGACGTTGACAGCCTGACCGCCTCCCTGGAGGAG
>CALMNV010000201.1 GCA_937873285.1 uncultured Intrasporangium sp.
CCGCGTTGGCGGCGATCCGGAACGGCACACCGCGCCGGCCTTCCGCGAACAATTGCGCTCGGCCGCTGCCGCCGCGAGGTGGGGAGCGAGGACGTGGACGTTGTCCGGGTCGACCACCGTGGCCTCCACGCCGCGGGCGAAGATCGAGTCGGGATGGTGCACGACATACGTGTCGAGGGGGTCGTCCGCGGCCACGAGCACGGCGAGCGAGCGGCGTCCGGTGCGCCCGGCCCGACCCGCCTGCTGCCAGAGGGACGCGAGGGTGCCCGGCCACCCGGCGAGCAGCACGACGTCGAGGCCGCTGACGTCGATGCCGAGCTCGAGGGCGTTCGTGGCCGAGACCCCGCGCAGGTGCCGGTTGCGCAGCGCCCGCTCGAGCTCGCGCCGCTCCTCCGGCAGGTAGCCACCTCGGTATGCCGCCACCGTGCCCTCGTCGCTGTCGGGCAGCCGCTCCCGGGCGATCCGGGCGACGACCTCGACGGCCGCGCGCGAGCGGGCGAAGGCCAGCGTCTGCACTCCCTCCCGCACGCAGGCCGCGAGCAGCTCGCCCGTCTCGGTGAGGGTGCTGGCACGCTTCGGCTGACCGTCCGGCGCGCTCAGCAGGGGCGGCTCCCAGAGTGCGAAGCTCGTCGCGGCCCTGGGCGACCCGTCCCGGGTGACCGCGCGGACCGGCATACCGAGCAGCCTGGCAGCGTGCTCCTCCGGCTCGGCGACCGTCGCGGACGCCAGGGCGAAGGTCGGGCTGGCGCGGTAGCGACCGGCGACTCGCCGCAGCCGCCGCAGCACCGCGGCGACGTGCGCGCCGAACACGCCCTTGTAGACGTGGCACTCGTCGACGACGACGTAGCGCAGGCCGCGCAGGAATGCGGCCCACCGCTCGTGCCCGGGCAGCAGCGAGTGGTGCAGCAGGTCGGGGTTGGTCAGCACGACGTTGGCGTGCTCGCGCACCCAGCGCCGCTCCTCGGCGGGCGTGTCGCCGTCGTATACGGCTGCGCGCACACCGGGCAGGGCGAGCCCCGCAACGCGGCTGAGCTGGTCGGTCGCCAAGGCCTTGGTCGGCGAGAGGTAGAGCGCGGTGGCACCGCGCCCGCTCGGCTCTCGGGACCCTGCGACGACGTCGCTGAGCACCGGCAGCAGGAAGCCGAGGCTCTTGCCCGACGCGGTCCCCGTCGAGACGACCACGTGCCGGCCGGCGTGCGCGAGGTCGGCCACCTGCACCTGGTGGCTCCATGGCCGGGCGATCCCCGAACCGGTGAGGGCCGCGACCACGGTCGGCTCGACCCACTCGGGCCACCCCGCCGGACGGGCCCGCCGCGCTGGCACCTCCCGCACGTGCAGCAGCCGCTGCGGCGCCTCGCGTGCCAGCGCGTGCAGCAGCCGGTCGGGGTCCCACCCCTGCGGCGTGTCTCCGCGCTCGGGTCGGGGTAGGTCCGGAGCCGGGGACGAGGAGGCGGACGCGGACATAGTGGAGCAACCGTACGTCGTCACGGTAGCGTGACCGGAGCGCGGCGAAGGATACCGTGCAGGGGCGCCGGAGGGGCGGCCCGCAGACCCGGAAGGTGATGGTGTCACACGTGGAGCCGCCGAGCGCGCGTCCCGGCCACGGGGAACGGACTGTCGTCCGCCTCGAAGGCGAGATCGATGTCTACACGGCGCCCCGCGTCCGGGAGAGGCTCGACGAGCAGCTCCGGGACGGGCGCACCGATCTCGTGGTCGACCTCACGGACGTGACGTTCATCGACTCCACGGGGCTGGGAGTCCTCGTCGGCCGACTCAAGCACACCCGACTGCTGGGCGGATCGCTGCGGCTCGTCGGCAGCGACGAGCGGGTGCTCAAGGTCTTCTCCATCACGGGCCTCGACAAGGTCTTCGAGATCTATCCCAGCCTCGATGAGGCCATGGACAGCCCGGGCGGCGTCCCTTCGTGACGACGGCAGCTGCCGTGCTCTCGTGACGACACCGGTCGTCGAGGCGCTGCGGGTGGAGCGGCTGCGGGGCGACCTGACGGCCGCCGGGTTCACCGTCGACGGCATCGCGGACCGGCTGGGCCCCCTCGCCTCCGCGGCCCTGCACCGGGAGCACCCGCTGCCCGCCATGCTGCGCACGCAGGACGCCACCGACCCGTGCGGCGTGCTGGTGTCCCTCTTCACCCTCGGACGGCCCGTCACCGAGGCGCGGCTGGCGGCGGCCCTTCCCTCGCTCGGTGTCCGAGGCGCCCTGGAGCTCGGCCTCGTCAGGCCCGCGCCGGAGGCGGATCCGACGGCGGCCGGCGCGCCGATGGTCCGCGCCACGTGCGACGTGCGCCCGTATGCCGACGAGGCATCCGACTGGTGGGTGGCCTCGGACCTCTCGGAGGCCGCGACCCGCGCGCCGCTGCCGCCCGAGCACGTGCTCGGGATCGGCCCCGCCTCGACCACTCTCGCCTCGTGGACCATCCGTCGCCGGGTCTCCCGAGCGCTCGACCTCGGGACCGGCAGCGGTGTCCAGGTGCTGCACCTCGCCGGTCACTGCGCGGCTGTCACGGCGACGGACCTGTCGGAGCGGGCCCTCGCGTTCGCCGCGTTCACGGCGGCCCTCAACCGTGTCGAGGTCGAGCTGCTTCCCGGCGACCTGCTTGCCCCCGTGACGGGCCGTGCGTTCGACCTCGTCGTGAGCAACCCGCCGTTCGTCATCGGCGCACCGGCCGCGGACGCGCACACCTACCGGGACGCCGGACGCCCGCTCGACGACGTCGGCGCGCACCTCGCGCGGCACGCGCCCGCCCACCTCAACCCCGGCGGCACGTTCCAGATGCTCGCCAACTGGGTCCACCGCTCGGGGGAGAGCTGGGAGGAGCGCGTCGACGGCTGGCTGCCCGACGGCGTCACCGCGCTCGTCGTGCAGCGCGAGGTGCTCGACCCCGCCGAGTACGTCGGCACCTGGCTGCGCGACGCCGGCGAGATCGGCGGGCCGGCGTACACCGCGCTGTACGACGCCTGGCTGCGCGGTCTGGAGGAGCGCGGCGTCGTGGCCATCGGGTTCGGTCACGTCGCGGTGCGCCGCACGGACGCGGCCCGGCGGGTCACCACCCTGGACTGGCCCTACGCCGTGGAGCAGCCGCTGGGCCAGCACGTCGGCGCGTGGTTCACCCGCCAGGACTTCCTCGCCCGAGCCGGCGCCGACCTGCAGCGGGCGCACCTGCGCCTCGCCGAGGACGTCGTGCAGGAGCAGACCGGGCCGCCGGGCGCCGAGCATCCCGAGCACGTCGTGCTCCGCCAGCAGGTCGGGCTGCGCCGGGCGACCGCGGTGGACACGGCGACCGCGGCGCTCGCCGGGGCCTGCGACGGCACCCTGCCGGTCGGGGTGCTCGTCGGTGCCGTCCGCGAGGTGCTCGGGCCGGACCAGGAGGTCGACGAGGACGCCCTGCTGGAGCGGGTGCGTAGTCTCGTCGAGGCCGGCGTCCTGCATCCTGTCGGTTGACACGACGGGGGAGGCACCCCGCAGACTGCCGAACCGCCCGGGTGTGCGCACCCGCTGATCATCGAGACGGAAGAGAGCCACGTGGCCGCCACGCAAGAGACCGCCTCCGGCACCCGCCGGCTGGTGATCGTGGAGTCGCCGGCGAAGGCGAAGACCATCAAGGGCTATCTCGGTCCCGGCTTCGAGGTGGAGGCCAGCGTCGGGCACATCCGCGACCTGCCGACGCCCTCCGAGCTGCCCGCCGCGGAGAAGAAGGGCCGGTTCGCCAAGTTCGCCATCGACGTCGACAACGACTTCGAGCCGTTCTACGTCGTCGACGCCGACAAGAAGAAGAAGGTCGCCGAGCTCAAACGCGCGCTCAAGGAAGCCGACGAGCTTCTCCTCGCGACGGACGAGGACCGCGAGGGTGAGGCCATCGCCTGGCACCTGCTCGAGGTCCTGCAGCCCAAGGTGCCGGTGCGCCGGATGGTCTTCCACGAGATCACCCGCGACGCGATCCGTGCTGCCGTCGAGAACACCCGTGACCTCGACCAGAACCTGGTCGACGCCCAGGAGACCCGCCGCATCCTCGACCGCCTCTACGGCTACGAGGTCAGCCCGGTGCTCTGGAAGAAGGTGCTGCCCAAGCTGTCGGCCGG
>CALMNV010000202.1 GCA_937873285.1 uncultured Intrasporangium sp.
TCCGAGGCGTCGACGAGCAGCACGACGCCGTCGACCATCGACAGGCCGCGCTCGACCTCGCCGCCGAAGTCGGCGTGCCCCGGCGTGTCGATGATGTTGATCGTCACCCCGCCGGCGAGACCCCGGTCGATGGCGGCCTTGCCGGTGTAGTGCACCGCGGTGTTCTTGGCGAGGATCGTGATGCCCTTCTCGCGCTCGAGGTCGCCGGAGTCCATCGCCCGCTCGTCGACGTGCTGGTGCTCCCCGAAGGCGCCCGACTGCCAGAGCATCTTGTCGACGAGGGTGGTCTTGCCGTGGTCGACGTGGGCGACGATGGCGACGTTGCGGATGTCCGCGCGGCTCTTCAAGGGCATGGGGGCCATTCTCTCAGGACTTGCCGGGCCCGCCGACCACGCGCCGCATGCGCTGGGCCAGCCGCTCGACGATGGGCAGGTCCGCGGGCAGCCAGGGCACGGCATACAGCTCGTCGATCCCGAGCCAGCGCAGCTCGTCGTGGTCCTCGAGCGGCTGGGGCACCCCGGACACCACCGCGGCGAGCCAGACGAGCATCTCGTAGCGGTTGCCGAGCGGCCACGTCGAGCCCGGACGCGGCCCGGGAACGTGCGGCCCCAGCACGACGTCCACCCCCAGCTCCTCGCAGAGCTCCCGGTGCAGCGCCCCGAGCGGCGACTCCCCCGCGTCCACCTTGCCGCCGGGCAGCTCCCAGCCACCGGCGAGCTCCGCCGGGGCGGAGCGGCGGGCGGCCAGCAGGCGGGTCGGCCGGTCGACGTCGTCGACGAGCGCCGCGCCGACGACCAGCCGGACCGGCACCCGCGGCTGCCCCGGGTCGGTGCTGGAGTTCATGGCGCCACGATGGTCGCACGGTGGCTTGGGTGAAGACGACCATCGTCGCCTAGCCTTGGCGGCATGAGGACGCACCCGTCAGCCGCATCGGAGGGTCATAGACCCCAGCCGGGCCTCGCCCGGCTGACCACGACACGGCCACCGTCACGGCCGACGGCCACGTCATGACGATCGCTCTCGGGATCGCGCTCATCCTGCTGCTCACAGCCGCGACCGGATACTTCGTCGCCCAGGAGTTCGCCTTCGTCGCCGTCGACCGCAACGCGCTGCGGCGGCTGGCCGCCGAAGGCGACCCGGCTGCCGAGCGGGCCCTGGCCGTGACCGGCCAGCTGTCCTTCGCCCTGTCAGCGGCGCAGTTCGGCATCACGGTGACCGGCCTGCTCGTCGGCTACGTCTCCGAGCCGCTCGTCGGCAAGGGCCTGGCCGACCTGCTCGCGGTGACCGACCTGCCGTATGCCGCCCGGCTGTCCCTGTCGGTGGCGCTCGTGCTCGCCTTCTCGACCGTGGTGCAGATGGTCTTCGGCGAGCTCGCCCCCAAGAACCTCGCCATCGCCCGCACGCTGCCCATGGCCCGGGCGCTCAGCCGCAGCACGCTGCTCTACCTCGCCGCCGTCGGCCCCGTGGTCCGGCTCTTCGACGTCACCTCGACCCGGCTGCTGCGCCGGGTGGGGATCGAGCCCGTGGAGGAGCTCGACCGCGGGGCGAACCCCGAGGACCTCGCCCGGATCATCGACGAGTCCCACGCCGGAGGGCTTCTCGAGGACGACCTGTCGGACGTGCTCGAGGGCGGTCTGCGGTTCCGGGAGCTGAGCGCGCGGGACGTGATGACCCCCCGCGTCCGGGTGACCACCATCCCGGCCGACGCCACCGTGAGCGACCTCGTCGCCCTGCTCGACACCGGCCACTCGCGGTTTCCGGTGACCGGCCGGGACGCGGACGACATCGTCGGGGTGGCCGGCCTCGCCGAGGTGCTGCAGGTGCCTCGGGAGGGACGCGCCACCGCGACGCTGCGTCGGCTGGTCACGCCGCCGACCGTCGTCCCCGACAGCGCTCCCCTGCCGGCCGTGCTGGAGCTGCTGCGCACCGAGCACCGGCAGCTGGCGGTCGTCGTCGACGAGCACGGGGGCTTCAGCGGCGTCGTCAGCCTCGAGGACATCGCCGAGGAGGTGGTGGGCGAGATCCTCGACGAGGACGACACCCCCGAGCTCGGCATCCAGGCGACCGACGACGACACGTGGCTCGTGCCCGGCCACCTGCGCCTCGACGAGATCGAGGCGCAGACCGGGGTGGAACTGGCCAGTGACGACGAGTACTCGACCGTCAGCGGGCTCGTCCTCGCCAGTCTGGGCCGCACGCCCGTCTCCGGCGACCTCGTCGAGGCCCCCGCGCGTCGCCGTCCGCCCGAGCCTCATGACCGTGCCGAGGCCCGGACGGCGCACCACGGCCACCAAGGTCAGGCGGCTGGCATCGACGCGGCCTCCCCGTCCGACGACGCCCCGCAGCAGGTGACCGTCCAGATCACCGTCACGGCCGTGGACCGGCACGTCCCGAGCGCCGTGCGCCTGCACGTCCGTGCCCCCCACGAGCCCGCGGAGGGCGCGGCCGAGCTCCGGGCCCCCGTCACCGAGGACGGCCACCGATGACCGCGCTGCTCGTCTCCCTGCTGCTCCTTGCCGCCAACGCCTTCTTCGTCGCCGCCGAGTTCGCGCTCGTGGCCAGCCGCCGGCACCGACTGGAGGAGCAGGCAGAGGCCGGCAGCCGAGCCGCCCGGGCGGCGGTCGCCGGCAGCCGCGAGCTGTCCCTCATGCTCGCCGGAGCCCAGCTCGGGATCACGCTGTGCACGCTCGGACTCGGCTCGCTCGCCAAGCCGGCCGTCGCCCAGCTGCTCGAGCCGGTGCTGACCTTCCTGCGGCTGCCGGAGAGCGCGGCATACGCCGTCTCGGTCCTGCTCGCGGTCGGCATCGTCGTCTTCCTCCACATGGTCGTCGGCGAGATGGCTCCCAAGTCGTGGGCCATCTCGCATCCGGAGCGCTCAGCCCTCCTGCTCGCCATGCCGTTCCGAGCCTTCGCCCGGCTCGTGCGACCCGCGCTCCGGGTGCTCAATGCCATGGCCAACGGCACACTGCGTCTCGTGCACGTGACGCCGCAGGCGGAGCTCGCGCAGGTGCACGGACCCGAGGGCCTGCAGCTGCTGCTCGGCGCCTCGAGAGAGCAGGGCCTGATCGACGAGCCCGAGCACCGGGTGCTCGCCGGAGCCATCGACCTCGACGCCACCCCGGTCGAGGAGGTGCTCGTGCCGCTCGCCGAGATGGTCGCGGTGCCGTCGGAGGCGTCCTGCGGCGAGGCGGAGGAGGTGTCCCGGCGCAGCGGCCGCTCGCGGCTCGTCGTGGTCGACGCCGGGGGCCGGCCGGTGGGGGTGGCGCACGTGCGGGACATCGTGCGCGCGTCGGGCAGCGCGGCGGTGGCGGCCGTGACGTCCCCCGCGTTGCGGCTGCCCGCCGAGCT